>CALIDR010000169.1 GCA_938022295.1 uncultured Burkholderiaceae bacterium | reverse complement strand
GCGCGGCGGGTGAAGGCTACGGTCATCGGGTGTCTCCTCGGTCTCGGTGGCGGCGGGCGAAGTCGGTGACGGCTTCGATCAGCGCGTCGGGCTGGTCGCGGTGCGGCGAATGGGCGCAGTCGGGCAGTTCGAGCAGTTCGGCGTGCGGCACGCGGCGGCGGATGCCGCGGATCTGCTCGAGCGTGCCGTACTCGTCGTCGACGCCCTGCACCGCCAGCAGCGGGCAGCGGATCGCCTCGATCTCGGCCTCGATCGACCACTCGCGAAACGGCGGGTGCAGCCAGATGTCGTTCCAGCGCCAGAACGCGCGGTCGGGGTCGTCGTGGTACTTCGCCAGCCGTTCGCGCAGGTCGGTGTCGAGGTACGCCTGGCGCGCCTTCGCGATGCTCGCGACCGACAGGTCCTCGACCACGATGTGCGGCGCGAGCACGACGGCGCCGGCGAGCGCGTCGGGGAACCGTGCCGCGTACAGCAGCGCGATCGAGCCGCCGTCGCTGTGCCCGAACAGCCACACCGGCTGCACGTCGGGGTCGATCGCGAGCGCCGCGAAGAGTGCCGGCAGCACTTCGTGCGCCTGGCGGTGCATGAAGTCCAGGCCCCAGGCCTGCTCGGCGTCGTGCAGCTTCGAGCCGCCGTAGCCGGGGCGCGAGTAGACGAGGCCGCGCCAGCCGAGCGCGCCGACCAGGCGCTGCGGGAAGTCCTTCCACATCGCCACCGACCCGAGCCCTTCGTGCAGGAACACGACGAGCGGCGCGCCGGCGCGCTCGCGCGCGAGCCAGCGGTGCTCGATGCTCACGCGCAGGCCGGCCCAGTCGATGTCGACGAAGTCTCTCACGAGGAGGCCGCCTTCTCGCGCTCGCGCAGCTTGAAGCGCTGGATCTTGCCGGTCGCGGTCTTCGGCAGGTCGTCGACGAATTCGATGTACCGCGGGTACTTGTACGGCGCGAGCTTGTCCTTCACGAAGGCCTTCAGCTCGTCGCCGGTCGCCGTGCCGCCTGGCTTGAGGACGACGAAGGCCTTCGTCTTCGTCAGGCCGTCGGCGTCGGTGACGCCGATCACGGCGGCTTCGAGCACGGCCGGGTGCTGCACGAGCGTGGCCTCGACCTCGAACGGGCTGACGTAGATGCCGCTGACCTTGAGCATGTCGTCGCTGCGCCCGCCGTAGGTGTAGGTGCCGTCGGCGTTGCGCACGTACTTGTCGCCGCTCTTCGTCCAGCCGCCCTGGAACGTCTCGCGCGTCTTCGCGCGGTTGCCCCAGTACATCAGCGCGGCGGAGGGGCCGTGGATGTAGAGGTCGCCGGGTTCGCTGGAACCGTCCAGGTTCAGGGGCACCGGGCGGCCGTCGTCGCCGCGCAGCTCGATCTCGTAGCCCGGCACCGGCCAGCCGGTGGTGCCGTAGCGCACCCGGCCCGGGCGGTTCGACAGGAAGATGTGCAGCATCTCGGTCGAGCCGATGCCGTCGACGATGTCGGTGCCGAAGTGCTTCCTGAAACGCTCGCCGAGCTCGGCGGGCAGCGCCTCGCCGGCCGACGACACCAGGCGCAGCGCGACGTCGCCGCGCGAAGGCAGCGCGGGGTGGGCGAGCATGCCGGCAAAGCCGGTCGGCGCGCCGTAGAACACGGTCGGCTTCAGCCCGGCGACGCCGCCGGTCCAGCGCTTGAACACGGCCTCCGGCGTCGGGCGCTCGGCCATCAGCAGCGTCGTCGCCCCGACCGCCATCGGGAACGTCAGCGCGTTGCCCAGACCGTAGGCGAAGAACAGCTTGGCGGCCGAGAAGCACACGTCGGTCTCGGCGAGGCCGAGCACCCCCTTGCCGTACAGCTCGGCCGTCCAGTAGGGGTTCGCGTGCGAGTGCACGGTGCCCTTGGGGCGGCCGGTCGAGCCCGACGAGTAGAGCCAGAACGCCGGGTCGTCGGCGCCGGTGGCGGCGGGCTTGGGCAGCGGCGCGTGGTCGGCGACGAAGGCCGCGAAGTCGACCTGGCCGAAGTGCAGCGGCGCGACGGGGCGCGAGACGATCACCTTGCCCACCTCGTGGTCGCTCTTGACGAGCGCGCCTTCGAGCGCCGGCAGCAGCGCGCCCGACACCAGCACCGCCTGCGCGCGCGAATGCTCGAGCATGTAGGCGTAGTCGTCGGGCGTGAGCAGCGTGTTGACGGCCACCGGCACGACGCCGGCGTAGATCGCGCCGAGGAACGCCACCGGCCAGTCGGTCACGTCGTGCATCAGCAGCAGTACGCGCTCCTCGCGCCTCACGCCCAGCGCGCGCAGGCCGGCGGCCAGGCGCCGCACGCGGTCGGCGAGCTCGCCGTAGGTCAGCGTGCCGAGGTCGTCGACGAACGCCGCCTTGGACGGGCGCTGCGCGTTGGCGGCGAGCAGGTGCTGGGCGAAGTTGAACGCCTCGGGCGGCGGCTTCACGCCCTCGACGGGGTGCAGGGGCAGCGGGCTCATCGGGGTCTCCTGCCGGGTGTGGGGCGCGTGCGGCGGCCGGCACTCACCGGGTGAACTCGATGCGGCCCTGCGGCAGCAGGTACAGCACGAGGGCGCGGCCGCCCCGCACCGTCGGGCGGTGTGCGCTGCCCGGCGGGCAGACGACCCAGCCGGCGGGGCGGCCGTCGAACGTGGCGTCGCCTTCGATCGGCAGCACGAGGTCGATCTCGCCGTTGGGGTGGACGTGGTGCGGCCCGGCGACATCGGCCATGTCGACGACGTCGACCGAGAAGCCGTGCAGGTCGTCGGCGGGCTTGAAGACGCGCCCGTAGCGGATGCCGCCGCCTTCGCGGTCGCACAGCCACCCGGCGGCCACGCCCGCTTCGCAGGCGGCCTTCAGGTCGCGGTACGTCGTGCTGCCGGCGCCGTGCTCGCGGTTGAGCCAGGCGTCGAGTTCGGCGTCGAGCGCGCGGCCGGCGAGCTGGGCCGTCAGCGCGGCGATCTGCTGGCGAAAGGCTTCGGGGGTCATCGGCGCTCCTCGTGTCGTCCTTGC
>CALIDR010000168.1 GCA_938022295.1 uncultured Burkholderiaceae bacterium | reverse complement strand
CTGGCATGGGCGCACCGCAGCCGGCACTGGGTGCTGGCGGCGTCCCTCGCGACGCTCGCCGCCCCGTTCCTGACCGAGGCGCTGGCCCCCGATGCGCGAGCCGGCTTCGCCGACGCGCGGGCGAACGCCGGCGATGCGCTGGCCGACGATCCGCTGCCGCCCTTCCTGCGGGACCTGTCGGCCAGCTACCCTTCCGGCGTGCCGCTACGCGTGGCCGAGTATCTGCACCACCGCGCGACGCTGCGCGACCTTTCGGCGTCGCTCGCGACGTTCCGTTTCGGCGCCGCGCCGGCGAGCGCCGAGGCCGCGGGGCGCGAGATCCACGTGCTCGTGATCGGCGAGACCGGCCGCCCCGACCGCTGGCAGGTCAACGGCTACGGGCGGCCGACGTCGCCGCGGCTGGCGGCCGAGCCGAACCTGACGAGCTTCACCGACGTCGTCTCGCCGTGGGCGTGGACGCGCATGTCGGTGCCGGTGATCCTGACCCGCAAGCCGGGCACCGACCGGCGGCCGTTCTTCGCCGAGCGCTCGGTGGTGGCGGCGTTGCGCGAGGCGGGCTTCCGCACCGCGTGGTATTCGACGCAGAGCCCGCTCGGCGTGCACGACAGCTCGATCGCGCTGCACGCGCACGAGGCGCACGAGGTGCGCTTCGTCAACCCGGCCAACTACACGAGGCAGGCCGCGCTCGACGGCGACCTGCTGCCGCTGCTGCGGCAGGCGCTCGCGCGCGGCGAGCCGCGGCAGTTCGTCGTGCTGCACACGCTGGGCAACCACTACAACTACGCGCACCGCTACCCGCCGGCGTTCGAGCGCTTCGCGCCGTCGCTGCGCGACGTGCCGGCGCCGAGCCTGCACGCACGCGACCAGCGCGAGGCGATGGCCAACGCCTACGACAACTCGGTGCTCTACACCGACCACGTGCTCGGCGAGGCGATCGCCGCGCTGCGCGCCACCGGCGCGGTGGCCACGCTGCTGTACGTGGCCGACCACGGCGAGAACCTGTTCGACGGCGAGTGCACCCACAGCGGCCACGGGCGCAACACCGAGCGCGACTACCGCGTGGCGGCGTTCTTCTGGCACTCCGACGCCTACGCGGCGCGCCACCCGGACAAGGTGCGTCTGGCGCGCGAGCGGGCCGCGGCGCCGCTGAGCACGGAGAACGTGTTCCACTCGCTGCTCGACCTGGCCGACGTCCGTTACCCCGACGAGCGGCTCGAGCGCAGCCTTTTCCACCCTTCGTGGCAGCCGCGGCCGCGTATCGTGCAGACCGGCCTCGACTTCGACCGCGCCGTGCGCGACCCCGTATGCCTGTCGCTGCAGCATCCACCGCGTTCGCCGCTCTGAGCGGGTTGTTCCTGCTGTCGGGCGCGGCCGGGCTCGTCTACCAGGTGAGCTGGCAGCGGCTGCTGTTCGCGGCCTTCGGCAGTGACCTGGCGTCGGTCACGATCATCGTCTCGGCGTTCATGGCCGGGCTCGGGCTGGGGGCGCTGGCCGGCGGCGCGGCGGCCGACCGCTGGCCGGCGCGGGCGCTGCCGCTGTTCGCCGGCTGCGAGGCGGCGATCGGCGCCTATGGCCTGTTCAGCCCGCCGCTGCTGCTGTGGGGCGGGCAGGCGTTCGTCGCCGCGCCGATGGCGGTGGTGGCGGCGGTCAACTTCGCGCTCGTGCTGGCGCCGGCACTGCTGATGGGGGCGACGCTGCCGATCCTGGTCAGCCACCTGGCGCGGCACTGGCGCAACGTGGGCCGGGCCACGGGGCACTTGTACGCCGCGAACACGCTGGGCGCGGCCGCGGGCGCGCTGCTGCCGGCGTTCGTGCTGTTCGCGCACCTGCCGCTGGACGTCGTCGTGCGGCTGGCCGCGGGGGTGAACCTGGCGGTGGCGGCGCTGACGCTGGCGCTGCTGCGCGCACCGCGGGGCGCGGCATGACGGCGCTGGCGTGGCTGCTGGCATTCGGCGCCGGGTTCCTGAGCCTGAGCCAGGAGATCCTGTGGGTGCGCTTCGTCGGCTTCGTGCAGCACGGCGTGCCGCAGGCGTTCTCGCTCGTGCTCGGGCTGTACCTGCTCGGCATCGCGCTGGGCGCGGCAGCGGGCAAGCGGCTGTGCCACGTGGCGCGCGACCTGCCGCGCGCCGCCGGCGGGGTGCTGCTCGCGGCCGGCGCGCTCGACCTGGCGCTGCCGGCGCTGCTCGAGCGGCTGGCGGTGGCGGACCCCGCGATTCGCTTCCTGGCGGTGGCGGCGCTGATCGTCGTCACCGCGGCGCTGAAGGCGGTGCTGTTCCCAGTGGCGCACCACCTGGGCACCGACGCCCGCGGCCCGGCGCTCGGCCGCTCGCTCGCGCGGGCGTACTTCCTCAACATCGTCGGCTCGACGCTCGGCCCGCTGCTGACCGGCTTCGTGCTGCTCGACGTCGTGACGATGGAGGCGGGCTTTCGGCTGATCGGCTGGGCGTGCCTGGCGATGGCGGCCGTCGCGTTCGTGCCCGCACGGCCGCTGGGCGCGGCCGCGGGCGCGGCGGCCATGGTGCTGGCGATCGTCGTGGTCGATCCGCGCGCGCACGGCGTCGTGGCCGCCTACGCCGAGCGGCCGGACGGGGCGGCGGTGAAGGCGGTGGTGAGCAACCGCCACGGCGTGATCCACGTGGCCGACGGCGGCGCCGACGGCGACATCGTCTACGGCGGCAACGTCTACGACGGGCGGACGAACGTCGACCTCGCGATCAACAGCAACCGGATCGACCGCACCTACCTGCTCGCGATGCTGCACCCGCAGCCCGAGCGGGTGCTCGTGATCGGCCTGAGCACGGGGGCGTGGCTGCGCGTGCTGTCGGCACTGCCGACGGTACGCGAGATCGACGTCGTCGAGATCAACCCCGGCTACCGCGAACTGATCCGCACCTACCCGGACCTGGCGCCGCTGCTGGCCGACCCGCGCATCCGCATCCACATCGACGACGGCCGGCGCTGGCTGCGGCGGCACGACGACGCGCGGTTCGACCTCGTCGTGATGAACACGACGTTCCACTGGCGCGCCAACGCGACGAACCTGCTGTCGCAGCAGTTCATGACGCTGGCGTCGCAACGCCTCGCCCCCGGCGGCGTGTTCGCCTTCAACGCGACGGGTTCCGACGACGCGCTGGCCACGGCAGCGGCGGTGTTCCCGCACGCGTACCGGTGGTCCAACTTCGTCTATGCGGCGCGGCACGACTTCCGTGCGGCGAAGGACCGCCCGGAGGCGCTGGCGCGGCTGGCGGCCCTGGCCGTCGACGGCCGGCCGCTGGTGCCGCTGGCGCAACCGGCGTACCGCGCCGCCGCGGCGCGCCTGCAGGCCGAGGCCTTCGTCGACCGGGAGCGCGTCGAGACGAAGGCCGGGCGCCGCCTCGAGGTGATCGACGACCTCGCGATGCAGACGGAATTCCGCTACGGGCGGGGGATCGCGATCCAGTGAGGCGCGTTGGCTCGCGAAGCCCGCCGGGAAACCGCACGCCGGGTGACCGGAAGGTCACGACCGCACGGCGGACTTGAGGTTGCCTGGTGACGGCGGTCTCTCGATCCGGTGATCGGAACGACGACGCCTTCGCCGGGGCGCACCGGCCTCACCCGCACTGCCCGACGTACCCGCAGGCGGTGCAGAA
>CALIDR010000167.1 GCA_938022295.1 uncultured Burkholderiaceae bacterium | reverse complement strand
CCTGCGCGCGCGGGCTGGCGTCGGTGGTGCCGAGCTCGCCGCGCTCGTAGCGCTCGCGGCACGCCGAGCGGCGCACCTTGCCGCTCGACGTCTTCAGCACGGTGTGCGGCGGCGCGAGCACGATCTCGTCGGCCGGCTCGCCGATCGCCTGCACCACCGCGCGGCCCGCCGCGTCGCGCAGCGCCGCCAGGCCCGCGGCGTCGCGCAGCCGCGCGGCCGGCACCTCGGCGAGCACGACGAGGCGCTCGGTGCCGCTCGCGGCGTCGGCGCTGCCGAACGCCGCGACGCACCCCTTGCGGATGCCGTCGACGGCGCCCACCGCCTCCTCGATCTCCTGCGGGTAGAGGTTGCGCCCGCCGCGGATCACGATGTCCTTCACGCGGCCGGTGAGGTAGACGTCGCCGTCGGCGACATACGCGCGGTCGCCGGTGTCGAGCCAGCCGTCGTCGAACAGCTTCGCGGTCTGGTCGGGGTTGCGCCAGTAGCCGCGCGTGGCCGACGGCCCGCGGAACTCCAGGCGGCCCTCGACGCGCTCGCCGGCGACGCGCCCGTCGGCGTCGACGAGGCGGATCTCGTGCCCGGCGAGCGGCCGGCCGCAGGCGACGAAGCGCAGCGCCGTCGCGTCGCCCGGCTTCGCCGGCACCGCGCGGCGCTCGCGGGTGAACGTGTCGCGGTCGATCACGTCGATCGGCGCCACGCGGCCGAGCGGCGGGAACAGCAGCCCGACCGACGCTTCGGCCAGGCCGTAGACCGGCGCCATCGCGGTCGGTGCGAGGCCGCAGGCGGCGAAGCGCTCGGAAAAGCGCCGCACGGTGTCGGGGCTCACCGCCTCGGCGCCGTTGAACGCGAGGCGCCACGTGCGCAGGTCGAGCCCGCCGAGGTCGTCGTCGGCCAGCCGCTTGAGCACCAGCTCGTAGGCGAAGTTCGGCCCCGCCGACAGCGTGCCGCCATGGCGCGTGATCACCTCCAGCCAGCGACGCGGGCGGGCGAGGAACGCCAGCGGCGACATCACGACGAGCGGAAAGCCCACCCGCAGGCTGCCGAGCCAGGCGCCGATCAGCCCCATGTCGTGGTACAGCGGCAGCCAGCTGACGAACACGTCGCGCGGCGTGGCCTGCACTGCGGCGGCCATCGCGGCGATGTTGGCGAGCAGGTTGGCGTGCGTCAGCGCCACCCCCTTCGGCTGGCCGGTGCTGCCCGACGTGTACTGGATGAACGCGACGTCGTCGGCGCGCACCTCGACCGGCGTCGGCACGCCGTCGCCGGCCATCAGCTCGGCGGGGGTGGCGACGTGGCGCAGCCCCGGCACGCCGGCCTGCAGCAGCCGCGCGACGACCATCGCCTCGGGCACGGTGACGAGCGCGACCGCCTGTGCGTTGGCGAGGATGCCGGTGTGGCGCCGCACGTGGTCCTCGAGTTGGGAGGCGCGCGCCGGCGGGTAGATCGGCACCGGGATCGCACCGGCCTTCAGGATGCCGAGGTAGGCGAAGAAGTACTCGGGCGACGTCGGCAGCATGATCGCGACGCACTGCCGCGGCGCGACCCCGGCGCGCTGCAGCCCGGCGGCGAGCGCCGACGACGCCTCGTCGAGGCGGCGGTACGTCAGCGGCGTCTCGGTGGCGTCGGCGAGCACGGTGGCCTGCACGCGGTCGGGGTGCGCCTGCACGTGCGCGGCGAGCACGTCGAGCAGCGTCGTCGCGCCGGCGGCGACGTCGCCGGTGGCGGTGTCGGCGGGCAGGGGCGTCGGTCGCGGCGGCGGCGTCGCCGGCGCGGCGTGGCCGCCGGCGCGGCGCACCGCGTCGCACAGGTCGGCCACCGTCTCGGCGCGCTGCAGCGTGTCGTCGGGCAGTTCGACGCCGAAGCGGCTTTCGATGCGCATCAGCAACTCGACCCGCGCGAGGCTGTCGAGGCCGAGGTCGCGGTCGAGCACGCTCGCTGCCGTCACCGCCGGCGTGCTGGGCGCGCGGGCGTGCAACTCGGCGAGCATGCGCTCGACGACGGCGATCACGGCCGCGGCATCGACCGCCGTGGGGGCCGCCTGCGCGGGCGGACGGGTGGCGGGCGTGTCCATGCGCCGCGATCATGCGGCGCCGACGACGACACCGGGATGACCCGGGGCCGTCATCGGCGCCCTTCTTGACCACGGTCAACAAACGTTCGCCGTCGCGGCCGATCATCGGTGTCGCGTGCCCACCGCGATGGCGCCGCGCCCGACGACCTCCCTGCCGACGAGAGGACCCCGCAATGAGCCCCCCCGCCGCACCGTCCCGCGCGATCGACCGCATCGTCAAGCAGCCCGCCGCGCTGAAGCCGCCGCCGCACCTGCTCGACCACGCCGCGACCTGCGCGGCGTTCAGCTGGGACGACGCAGCGAAGGACCTCGACGGCCTGCCCGCCGGCGGCCTGAACATCGCGCACGAGGCGGTCGACCGCCACCTCGCCAAGGGCCGCGGCGGCAGGACGGCGATCCGCTGGCTCGGCAAGGCCGGCGAGCGGCGAGAGCTGACGTACGCCGACCTCGCGGCGGCGACCAACCGCTTCGCCAACGCGCTCGCCGCGCTCGGCGTGCAGCCCGGCGAGCGCGTCTTCGTGCTGATGGGGCGGCTGCCCGAGCTCTACGTCGCCGTGCTCGGGGCGCTGAAGGCGCGCTGCGCCGTGAGCCCGCTCTTTTCGGCCTTCGGCCCCGAGCCGATCGCCACCCGCTGCGAGATGGGCGACGCGCGCGTGCTGGTGACGACGCCCGAGCTCTACAAGCGCAAGGTGCAGGGGCTGCGCGAGCGGCTGCCGGGCCTGCGGCACGTGATCGTCGTCGGCGACGCGGAACCCGGCACCATGCGCTGGGCCGACGTCGTCGACACCGCCTCGGCCGACTTCACGATCGGCGCCACCGACCCCGAGTCGATGAGCCTGCTGCACTTCACGAGCGGCACCACCGGCCGGCCCAAGGGCGCGATCCACGTCCACGCCGCCGTGCTCGCGCACCTGGTCACCGGCCGCTACGCGCTCGACCTGCACGACGACGACGTGTTCTGGTGCACCGCCGACCCCGGCTGGGTCACCGGCACGAGCTACGGCATCATCGCGCCGCTCGTCAACGGCGTGACCAACGTCGTCGTCGAGGCCGAGTTCGACGCCCCCACGTGGTACGGCGTGCTCGAGCAGGAGCGGGTGACCGTCTGGTACACCGCGCCCACCGCGATCCGCATGATGATGAAGCTCGGCACCGAGGCGCTGGCCGGGCGCGACCTGTCGGCGCTGCGCTTCATGGCCAGCGTCGGCGAGCCGCTGAACCCCGAAGGCGTCGTCTGGGGCCTCGAGGCGTTCGGCCGGCCGTTCCACGACAACTGGTGGCAGACCGAGACCGGCGGCATCATGATCGCGAACTACGCGGCGATGGACATCAAGCCCGGCTCGATGGGCAAGCCGCTGCCGGGCATCACGGCCGCGATCGTGAAGCGCGTCGAAGGCGGCGGC
>CALIDR010000166.1 GCA_938022295.1 uncultured Burkholderiaceae bacterium | reverse complement strand
CGCAGCAGCTTCTCCTCGGCCAGCGCGAGCGTCTCCGGCACGCCGGACAGCACCAGCGTGTCGCCGGGGGTCAGCACGTGGTCGTCGGCGGCGGCCACCACCTGCCCCGAGCCCAGGCGCACCGACACCACCTGCACCCCCATCGCGTCGAGCGCGAGTTCGCCCAGGTGCCGGCCGAGGCTCGCCGCCGCGGCGGGCAGGCTCAGCGTCTGCAGGCGCGGCTGGTGGCGCTCGTCGACGCTGTCGTCGTCGGCGCCGTGGAAGTACCCGCGCAGCAGGCTGTAGCGCGCGTCGCGCGCCTCGCGCGCGATGCGCACGACGCGGTGCATCGGCACGCCCACCAGCGCCAGCGTGTGGCTGGCCAGCATCAGCGAGCCTTCGATCGCCTCGGGCACGACTTCGGTCGCGCCGGCGGCGCGCAGCGTCTCGAGGTCGGCGTCGTCGATCGTGCGCACGAGCACCGGCACCTGCGGCGCGTGCTCGCGCACCAGGCCGAGGATGCGCAGCGCCGACGGCGTGTCGTGGTAGGTCACGACGACGGCGCTGGCGCGCGCGAGGCCGGCGGCCATCAGGCTGCGCAGCTTGGCCGCGTCGCCGAAGACGACGCTGTGGCCGGCGGCGGCGGCCTGGCGCACGCGGTCGGGGTCGAGGTCGAGCGCCATGTACGGGATGCGCTCCTGGTCGAGCAGGCGCGCCAGGTTCTGGCCGCTGCGCCCGTAGCCGCAGATGATCACGTGCGCCTCGCTGCGGATCGCCTTCTTCGCGATCGACGTCAGCTGCACCGACTGCATCAGCCAGTCCGAGCCGACGAGCCGCATCACGATGCGGTCGGCGTGCATGACGACGAACGGCGTGGCGAGCATCGACAGCACCATGCTCGCGAGCACCGGGCTCAGCCACTGCGGCTCGATCAGCTGCTGCTGCGCACCGAGCGTCAGCAGTACGAAGCCGAACTCGCCGGCCTGCGCGAGGTACAGCCCGGTGCGCAGCGCGACCCCCGGCGGGGCGCGGAACAGCCACGCCAGCGCGGTGACGAGCGCCGCCTTCGCCAGCACCGGCAGCGTCGTCAGCAGCAGCACGAGGAACCACTGGTCGAGCACCGGCCGCCAGTCGAGCTTCATGCCGATCGTGATGAAGAACAGGCCGAGCAGCACGTCGTGGAACGGCCGGATGTCGGTCTCGACCTGGTGCTTGTACTCGGTCTCGGCCACCAGCATGCCGGCGACGAAGGCGCCGAGCGCGAGCGACAGCCCGGCGTGCTCGGTCAGCCACGCCAGCCCGAGCGTGACGAGCAGCAGGTTGAGCACGAACAGCTCGTCGCTCTTGCGCCGCGCCACCAGCGTGAGCCACCAGCGCATCACCTTCTGCCCGCCGGTGACGAGCAGCACGAGCAGCACGGTCGCCTTCAGCAGCGCCAGGCCGATCGCCCAGACGAGCTGCTCGGGCTCGGCGTTCAACGCCGGGATCAGCACCAGCAGCGGCACCACCGCCAGGTCCTGGAACAGCAGCACGCCCATCACGCGGCGGCCGTGCTCGCTCTCGAGTTCGAGCCGCTCGGCGAGCAGCTTGGCGACGATCGCGGTGCTCGACATCGCCATCGCGCCGCCGAGCACGACCGCGCCCTGCCAGCCGAGCTGCCACGGCGTGGCGGTGAACGAGTAGATCCACCACAGCAGCGCGTGGCCGAACAGGGTGCCGGCGATCGTCAGCGCGACCTGGCTCATGCCCAGCCCGAAGACGAGCGTGCGCATGCTGCGCAGCTTGGGCAGGTTGAACTCCAGCCCGATGACGAACATCAGGAACACGACGCCGAACTCGGCGAGGTAGCGCACGCCGGCCGAGTCCTGCGCCAGCGCGAGCGCGTTGGGGCCGATGACGACGCCGACCACGAGGTAGCCGAGCATCGGCGGCAGCTTCAGGCTGCGGCAGGCGACGACGCCGGCCACGGCGGCGATCAGGTACAGCAGCGCGATGTCGAGCGTCGTGGCCAAGGGCGGCGGAGGTCGTTCCCTAGAATGGGGCGATGCTAAGTGAGCCGACGCGGGCCACCCCGGCGCTGGACGCCGCGCGCGCGCTGCGGCTGGCCGCGCGCACGCTGGACATCGAGGCCGCGGCGCTGGCCGGCGTGAAGGCGGCGCTGGGCCCGAGCTTCGTCGAGGCGGCGCGGGCGATGCTCACCTGCCGCGGCCGCGTCGTCGTGATGGGGATGGGCAAGAGCGGCCACGTGGGGCGCAAGATCGCCGCCACGCTGGCCTCCACCGGCACGCCGGCGATGTTCGTCCACCCCGCCGAGGCGAGCCACGGCGACCTCGGGATGGTGACGCCCGACGACGTCGTGCTCGCGATCTCGAACTCGGGCGAGAGCGACGAGCTCAACGCCGTCGTGCCGCTGCTGCGCCGGCTGGGCGTGACGCTGGTGGCGATGACGGGCCGCGCCGACTCGACGCTGGCGCGCCACGCGCACGTCGTGCTGTCGTCGGCGGTCGAGCAGGAGGCGTGCCCGCTGAACCTCGCGCCCACCGCGAGCACGACGGCGCAGATGGCGCTCGGCGACGCGCTGGCGGTGGCGCTGCTCGACGCACGCGGCTTCGCCGAGGACGACTTCGCGCGCTCGCACCCCGGCGGCGCGCTCGGGCGGCGGCTGCTCGTGCACGTCGACGACCTGATGCGCACCGGCGACGCGCTGCCCCGCGTGCCGCCCGAGGCGCCGTTCGACCGCGTGCTGCGCGAGATGAGCGCCAAGGGACTGGGCTTCACCGCCGTCGTCGACGCCGACGGCCGCGCGATCGGCATCTTCACCGACGGCGACCTGCGGCGGCTGATCGAGAAGGGCGGCGACCTGCGCGCGCTGACCGCCGCCGAGGTGATGCACCCCGGCCCGCGCACGATCGCTCGCGGCGCGCTCGCCGTCGATGCGGCGGCGCTGATGGAGCGCCACCGCATCACCGGCGTGCTCGTCGTCGACGCCGACGGGCGGCTCGCCGGCGCGCTGAACACCAACGACCTGATGCGCGCGAAGGTGATCTGACCGTGGCCGCGCCGGTGCTCGCGTTCCCGCCCGCCGTGCTGCTGAAGGCGCAGGGCTCGGGGCTGGGCATGAAGGCGGCGCTGTTCGACGTCGACGGCGTGCTGACCGACGGGCGCCTGTACGTCGGCGCCGACGGCGAGACGGTCAAGGCGTTCCACGTCCTCGACGGCCACGGGCTGAAGCTGCTGGCGCGCGCGGGCATCACGCCGGTCGTCGTCACCGGCCGCGACTCGGCGGCGGTGCGCCGCCGCGTGGCGGACCTCGGCCTCGTACACGCGCGCTTCGGCGTGGCCGACAAGCTCGCCGCCGCGGCCGAGGTGCTCGCCGTGCTCGGCGTCGACTGGGCCGACGCGGCGGCGATCGGCGACGACTGGCCGGACCTGCCGCTGCTCGCGCGCGTGGGCTTCGCCTGCGCGCCGCCCGGCGCGCATGCCGAGGTGCGCGCGGCGGTGCACCACGTCACCGCCGCCCCGGCCGGGCACGGCGCGGCGCGCGAGTTCTGCGACCTGCTGCTGCAGGCCGGCGGCCATTACGCGCGCCTGCTCGCCGGCCACCTGGTCACGCTCGACACGCTTTGAACCTAGATCCGGCAGTCGGCCGCTCGACCCCGCATGCAACCTGTCCTCATGCCTGGCGTTTTCGCTCACGCGGAGGGTCACCTCTTGGGTGATGACGCTGCGCACCCGATCGAGCCGCCATCGGACACGCTGGTGGCGTTGCGAATCCTCGCGATGGCACGCGTCATCGCTGCGGTTCGCGCCTTGCCAGCGCGCCCGATGACGGCCCGCTCGGGCGCGCCCGACCGCCGGATCTAGGTTGAATGCTGCCGCCGCCCGCCCCCCGCCGCGTGCCGGCGCCGCCGCGGCAGCCGTGGCACTGGCGCGTGCGCGAGGTCGTCGTCGCCTACCTGCCGCTGCTGCTGATGGCGCTGCTCGCGCTGGCGACCTGGTGGCTGGTGCGCAACACGCCGGAGCCCTCCGAGCCGCGGCCGCCGCCGCTGCTCGGCGGCGACCCCGACTACACGATGCAGCGCGCGCTGCTGCAGCGCTTCGGCCCCGACGGCCGGCTGCGGCTGCAGGTCGAGGGCGCGGTGCTGCACCACTACCCGCAGGCGCAGACGATCGAGATCGACGACGTGCGCGCACGCGCGATCGCCGACGACGGCAGCGTGACGCTGGCGCGGGTGAGCCGCGCCGTGATCGACGACGACGGCGCCGCGCTGCAGCTGCGCGGCGGCGCCGAGGTGACGCACACCCCGGCCGACGGCAGCGCGCCGATCGAGTTCCGCGGCGAGTTCCTGCACGCCTTCGTCGAGCAGCAGCGCCTGCGCTCGGACCTGCCGGTGACGCTGGTGCAGGGCCGCACGCAGATCCGCGCCGCGGCGGTCGACGTCGACGTGCGCGCCCGCACGGCGCAGCTCACCGGGCCGCTGCGCGCCGTGCTCGAGCCGCAGGCGGTGCGGCGATGAGGGCGCGCGCGGCGTCGCACCGGCGCCCCGCTGCGGGCGGGGCCTGACGTGAGCGCGCCGCTCGTCTTCATCACCGGGGCCAGCAGCGGCATCGGCCAGGCGCTGGCGCTGCGCTACGCGCAGGCGGGCTGGCGGCTCGCGCTGGCGGCGCGGCGCGCGGCGGCGATCGAGACCTGGGCGCACGCGCAGGGCCTGGGCGGCGACCGCTGCGCCGCCTACGCCGCCGACGTGCAGGACGTCGACGCCCTCGATCGCGCCGGGCGCGAATGCATCGCCCGCCAGGGCCTGCCCGACGTCGTGATCGCCAACGCCGGCATCAGCATCGGCATGGACACCGCCGAGCGCGAGGACCTCGACGTGATGCGCGACACGCTGGCGATCAACCTGCTCGGCGTCGCGGCCACGTTCCACCCGTTCCTGCGCCCGATGCGCGAGCGCCGTTCGGGCACGCTCGTGGGCATCGCCAGCGTCGCCGCGATCCGCGGCCTGCCGGGGCACGGTGCGTACTGCGCGAGCAAGGCCGGCGTCGTCGCGTACCTGGAGAGCCTGCGCGGCGAGTGCCGCGGCGACGGCATCCGCGTCGTGACGATCCTGCCCGGCTATGTCGCCACGCCGCTGACGGCGCGCAACCGCTACCCGATGCCGTTCCTGCTGACGCCGGCGCAGTTCGCCGACCGCGCGTTGCGCTGCATCGACGCCGGCGCGAGCTACCGCGTGATTCCGTGGCAGATGGCGATCGTGGCCAAGCTGCTGCGCATCCTGCCCAACGCGGTGTTCGACCGCGCCTTCGCCGGCCGCGGGCGCAAGCGCCGCCGTCACGAGTAGCGCGCGACCGCGCAGCCGCCGCGAATGCCCCGCCGCCGGCACGACGCCCGCCGGCGCGGCATGCTCGCGGGCCATGGACACGGTCACGCACGCCTTGTCGGGCGCCTTGCTGGCGCGGGCGATCTGCGTGCGCGCGCCGCTGCCGCGGCTGGCCGGGCCGGTCGGCGGCGAGGAGGGCCGCTTCAGCGCCCCCTGGGACGGCCGCCCGGGCGGGCTGGCGCCGTGGCAGGCGGTCGTCGTCGGCACGCTCGCGGCGGCGTTCCCCGACCTCGACTTCGTCGTCGCCTGGGCCGGCGAGATGGCGTACCTGCGCCACCATCGCGGCGTCACCCACTCGCTGCTGCTCGCGCCGCTGTGGGCGGCGCTGCTCGCGCTCGTGGCGAGCCGCTGGTTCGCGACGACGCGGGCGCAGGCCGGCGGCTGGAAGAGCGTGTACGTGATCGCGCTGGCGGCGATCCTGATCCACATCGCCGGCGACTGGATCACGCAGTTCGGCACGATGATGCTGGCCCCGCTTTCCGACGCGCGCTTCGGGCTGGGGGCGGTGTTCATCATCGACCTCGTCTTCACCGGGCTGCTGCTGGCGGGCCTGGCGCTGGCGGCGCTGCTGCCGCGCCGGCGCTGGCCGGCGGTGGCGGGGCTGGTGGCGGTGTGCGGCTGGGTCGTGCTCGCGTGGGACGCGCGCCAGGACGCGATCGACATCGGGCAGCGCCATGCCGACCGCGCCGGCATCGTCGCGCCGCGGATCGAGGTGATGCCGCGCCCGGCGTCGCCGTTCAACTGGACGGTGTCGGTGTTCGACGGCGAGCGCTACCACGTCGCCGACGTCAACACGCGGCGCACCGCGCCGCTGGTCGCCGGCCTGCACGACGGCTTCGTCCGCCGCCTGTCGGCGCCGTACCTGCCGGCGTCGATGGCGTCGTGGCAGGTGCTGCCGAAGTTCGGCGACGGCGCGCCGGCCTGGGTGCGCGACGTCTGGCAGCACGAGGCGATGGCGACGTTCCGCTGGTTCGCCGCCGCCCCGGTGCTCGTGCAGGCGCTCGACCGCCCCGCTGCCGGCGGCGGCAGCGAGCGCTGCGCCGTGTTCGGCGACCTGCGCTTCTCGTTCCCCGGCCGCGGGGAGGCGCCGTTCCGCTACGGGCTGTGCCTGAACGGCGACGGGCCGGCGACGCTGGTGACGCTCGACGGCGACGAGCTGCGCCCGGTCTGAGCGGTCAACCGGCCTGCACCAGGCGGGTGATCTGCGCCGGCGTCGGCGCTGGCCACCCGGCCTTCTGCGCGACGCGCACGATCGTCTCGTTGGTGTCGAAGTACACCTGCCAGTAGTGGTCGGTGTGGCAGTACGGCCGCACCGCGATCACGGTGCCGAGCAGGTTGATGTCGAGCAGGTCGACCTCCGGCGCGGGGTTCTGCAGCACGTTCGGGATCTTCGCCACCGCTGCCTTCAGGCGCTCGATCGCATCGAGCGGATCGACGCCGGCGGCCAGTTGCGCCGTGCGCTCGACGCGGCGCGCCGGCAGCGCCGAGAAGTTCTGGATCGTGTCGCCGAAGATCTTGCCGTTGCCGACGATCGTCATCACGTTGTCCGGCGTCACGATCGTGGTGCCGAACAGGCCGATTTCCTGCACCGTGCCGGTGACGCCGCCGACGCTGACGAAGTCGCCGACCTTGATCGGGCGCAGGATCAGCATGAACGCACCCGACGCGAAGTTGCCGAGCAGCCCGCTCCAGGCGACGCCGATGGCCACACCGGCGCCGGCGACGAGGGCAGCGAACGAGGTGGTCTGGATGCCGAAGTAGCCGAGGATGCCCAGCACCAGCGCGATGTTCAGCGCCACGCTGACGATCGAGCCGGTGTACTTCGTCAGCGTCGGATCGGCCTTGTTGCGGTCCATCGCGATGCGCATCACCGCGATCACGCGGCCGATCAGCCAGCGCCCGATGATCCAGAACGCCAGCGCGGCGAGCACCTTGACGGCGACGGCGCTCGCGGTGTCGCGCAGGAACGTTTCGATCGATGGCACCTCCATGTCGGTGCCCCTCCTGAAGTGGCGGCGATGTTGGCCATCGCTCGGTGACGACCCTACGACGGGGCGTCGAGCGCGCGGGTGTTCCGGATCCGGGCCCCGGAACTGCCGCCGCGGCGGCAACAATGTGCGCGCATGTTCGAACGCATCGCCTCCTTCGCCGAGTGGGTGCAGTCCTGGCTCTCGGTCGAGGCCGGGCTGGCGGGCCTGTTCCTGTCGGCGTTCCTGTCGGCCACCGTGCTGCCCGGTTCGAGCGAGATCGTGATGGTCGGGCTGGTCACCGCCTACCCGTCGCTCGCCTGGCCGGCGTTCGGCGTCGCGCTCGTGGGCAACCTCGCCGGCGCGGTGCTGACGTTCGGCATGGGCTACGCGGCGCGCCAGGGCTACGAGCGCTTCCAGGGCCTGCGCTGGAAGCTCGACGCGCAGCAGATGCAGCGCCTGCAGCGCTACGGGCCGCCGGCGCTGTTCCTGTCGTTCCTGCCGCTGGTGGGCGACGCGCTCGTGCTGGCCGCCGGCTGGCTCAAGCTCGACCTGAAGCGCAGCGTGCTGTGGATCGCGCTCGGCAAGGGCACGCGCTACCTGCTCGTCGTGCTCGGCGTGCTGGGGGTGCTGTCGCTGGGCTGACGCGGGGCGGCGCGCCTCAGCCTAGATCCGGCAGTTGGGCGCGCCTGAGCGGGCCGTCATCGGGCGCGCTGGCAAGGCGCGAACCGCAGCGATGGCGCGGGCCATCGCGAGGATTCGCAACGCCGCCAGCGCGTCCGAGGGCGGCTCGATCGGGTGCGCAGCGTCGTCACCCAAGAGGTGCCCGGCCGCGTGGGTGGAAACGCCGAGCAAAACAGTAGCTTGCATGCGGCATCGAGCGGCCGACTGCCGGATCTAGGCTCAGAGCCTGTGAAGGAATGGCTTGCACCCGCGCCGGGGTGGCCAAGGGCGCTGGGGTAGGCGCGCTGCGCCGCCCGGGCTCGCTGCCCGGGCCAGCAGCGCAACGCCGCCCGGCGCCCTTGGGTACCCCGGCCCGACGGGTGAGGGCCCCCGACGGGCCTGCTCGTCGTTGCAAGGCCTCGCCGGGGTCCCACCCCGGCTGCGCCTTGCGCCTCGATCGGGCCCGTCGGGGGCCCTCACGCGGGTGCAAGCCATTTCTTCACAGGCTCTCAGGTGTCGATGCTCAGCAGCAGCCGCCGCGTCGGCTCGGCGCCGAGCTGCAGCAACGCGGCGACGTCGGCGAGGTCGTCGGGCAGCGCCGGGTTGTCCCAGCCGGCGGCACTGTGGCGCGCCAGCCGCTGCGCGAGCACGACGCAGCGCACGGCCGGCGTGTCGGCGTGGCGGTCGTCGCCCAGGCGCACGAGCAGCGGCGGCAGCCGCCACGCGCGCATCAGCGCCTGCTGCAGGTCGGCGAGTTCGATGCCGAGCACGTCGCGCTGCGCGGCGGCCGAGCGCAGCGCCGGATCGGCGCGCTGGCGGCGCGCGATCTCCAGCGCGAGCGCCGGCGCGTGGCACCACAGCAGCAGTTCGGCGAAGTCGTGCAGCAGCGCCGCCTCGTGGATCACCGGCGCGTCGGGGTCGGTGCGATGGGCGGCGAAGGCGAGCGCGAAAGTCGCCGCGCGCTGCGCCCGCCGCAGCACCGCCTGCAGGCCGGCCAGCGCGTCGGCCCGCCCGGCGAGCCGCTGCTCGACCGTCGGCAGGCTGCCGAAGGCGCGGAAGAACGGCCCGATGCCCAGCAGCACGAGGGCGGCCGTCACCGTCTCGGCCTGGCCGTAGTCGCGGTCGCGCCGGCGGGCGGCCAGGTGCGCGAGCAGGCGCAGCGTCAGCAGCGGGTCGTCGGCGAGCAGTTCGCTCAGCAGCCGCGCGTCGACCGCGTCTTCGTGGTCGACGAGGTCGTCGATCGTCGCCGCCGTCGACGCCAGCACCGGAATGCCGGCGCGCTCGAACAAAGCCGTCCACGCCGGCAGGTCCGGCAGCGGGCGTTCGAGCATCGGCGGCAGGTCGGCGGTCAAGGCGGCATCCGGTGGCGGCGCGTGACGGCTTATCGACCGCCGCCGCGCGCCGCTTGAGCCGGGCGCCGCCGGGCAGGCACGGGCGCGGCTCGCTCAGCGCCGCCGGCGCGGCGCCGGCGGTGCGGCCCAACCCACCGGCACGCCGTCGACGTGCTGCGCGCCTTCGGGCGCGCCCGCCTCGGCGTGCGGGTCGGCAACCGCGGCGAGGCTCGCCTGCGGCCGGCGGCGCCACCGCGCGAACCCGCGCGCGGCGCGCCGCCACGCGGCCGCGGCGGTGGGGGAACGATGCATCGGATCCATGGCGTCCTCCTGTCGGTTCGGGCGGGCCGGCGATCGCCGGCCCGTGCCTCGGTTGGCGCGGCGGCGGCGCTCAGCGCGCGAGCGCGGCGACCGCCGGCTGCTCGGCCTGCTGCAGGCGCGCGACCACCTCGCGCACGCACGCTTCGCGTGCCCGATCGGCCCGTGCCTGCGGTCGCGCGCGTTCGCAGGCGGCGACCATCGCGGCGGCCGCGCCGCCGGCGGCGAGCCACGGTGCCTGCGATGCGTGGTGGAACGCGCCGACGACGGCGGCGACGACGGCGGCGGCGGCCAACGGCGCGGCGGCGGCGAAGATCCGGTGGCGACGGTGGAGGGGGTAGGCCATGACGTGCTCCTCGGGTCGCGTGCACGCGCGGTGGGCGCGCACGCGGGCGTTCATCGGTGGGGCGGTTTGCGGCGGCGGTGCGCTCGGGCGGCATCGCCGCGCGGCGTTGCGGCGGGCGTCGCAGCGAGCGTGATCGTCGGGTGAGGCATGGCAGTTCCTTTCGGTGAACGGGTGGACGCACGCGCCGCGGCGCCGACGCCGCGGGCGACGGGGACAAAGGGCAACGGCCCGGGTGCCTGCGCATCCCGGGCCGTCGAGGAACGTCTCGAGGCGAAGCCGCGTGGCAGCGGATCAGCCGCAGGACGGTCGGGCGGGGGCCGGGAGCGCGCGGATCGGCGCGGCGGCGACGGATCGGTTCGGCATGGCGCTCCTGCGGGGTGGGTCGGGGGACGTCACCGGCGGCAACGGGATCACCGACGGCTTGCGCAGATGATAAACGTCCGTTGCCCTGCAGGCATTGGTGTTTATCCGGAGATCAACGAGCCGCCGCCGTGGACACTTTCACCGCCGCCCGCGCTTGAGCGGCGCCACGCCGGCGGCGGCGCGCTGCCAGTCGGCGCGGTCGTCGGGCTGGGCGGGTGGCGGCGCCGGAGGCGTCAGCGCCTCGCCGAGCAGGTCGAGCAGGCGCGTGCGCGCGCGCTGCGGATCGCGGCGGAAGTACGTCAGCACGAGGCCGACGACGAAACGCTCGTCGTCGTCGTGCGGCAGCGCCGGGTCGGGTTCGGCGGCGCCGCCCGCGGCGGCCCCGTCGCGCGCGGGGGCGTCGATCAGCACCGCTGCACCGAGCGGCCGCGCGTGCGGCTGGTCCATCCAGCCGAGTGGCTTGTTCGACAGGATCTCGAACTGGCGCGCCAGCCGCTCGCCGATCTGCCGCGTGCGGCTCTTGATCTGGCTCCAGTAGCTCGGCTGGATCTGCAGCCGCTCGGCGAAGCGGCG
>CALIDR010000165.1 GCA_938022295.1 uncultured Burkholderiaceae bacterium | reverse complement strand
CGGCGCCGGGCCACGGGCGCGAGTAGCGCAGGGCAGCCAGCGCGCAGCGCTGGCCGCCGAGGTGAAGCGCCGACGCCCGCGCGCACGGCGCTTTGCCGCGCCAACCTCGGCAGGCCACCCAAAGGGAACCGTCGATGTTCATGAAGGGCCGTGACCAGTCACGGCCACTCTTCGATCGAAAGCGAGCGATGTCAGGAGCGGCCGGTCAGCGCCGCGTCTCGCGCTTGGACCACACGTGCGCGTGGCGGCTGAGCGCGAAGTCGAGGAACAGCTTGCAGAAGATCGTGCTGCCGGCGATCGCCGTCCAGGTGTCGTAGGGCAGCCCGGCGACGACGACGCCGACGATGACGCCGACGACGACCACGCCGCAGACGCCGTTGATCGCCATCGCATAAGGCGCCCAGCGCTCGGCGTCGGGCGGCGGCTCGCCGCCCTTGAGCGCGACCTCGGAGAAGTCGCGTCGCACGAGGATGCGCCAGGCTCGGCGCAGCCAGAAGAACGCCATCGGGAACAGCGCGAGGAACAGGATCCAGGTCAGCGCGACGCTGACGTCGAAGGCCATCGGCGGGGCTCCGGCTCGGAAGTGAAAAAGCCCTGCCGCACGGCGGCAGGGCCCCGATTCTGACCGCCGCGGGCACGGCCCGCGACAGGTTCGCGATCAGTGCGCGCCGGTGACGGCCTTCGAGCCGCGCGGCACGCGCACCGCCTCGACCATCTCCTGGATGTGCACCGGCGGCTCCTTCGTCACCTTGTCGACCGCGAAAGCGACGATGAAGTTGACCAGCGCGCCGACCGCACCGAACGCCTCCGGCGTGATACCGAAGAAGCTGTTGGCGCCGCCGATCAGGTCGAGGTACTCCGTGCCCTTGACGAAGAAGATGCCCTTGTGCGCGAACACGTAGAACAGCGTCACCGCGAGGCCCGCCAGCATGCCGGCGATCGCGCCTTCCTTGTTCATCTTCTTGCTGAAGATGCCCATCATGATCGCCGGGAACAGCGACGAGGCCGCGATGCCGAACGCGAGCGCCACCGTGCCGGCCGCGAAGCCCGGCGGGTTCAGTCCGAGCCAGCCGGCGATCACGATCGCGATCGCCATCGAGACCTTGCCCGCGAGCAGCTCGTTCTTCTCGCTGATGTTGGGCGCGAACACGCCCTTGATCAGGTCGTGCGACACCGCCGCCGAGATCGCCATCAGCAGGCCCGCGGCCGTCGACAGCGCGGCGGCCAGACCGCCGGCAGCGACCAGCGCGATGACCCAGTTCGGCAGCAGCGCGATCTCGGGGTTGGCGAGCACGATGATGTCGGCGTTGACCGTCAGCTCGTTGCCCTTCCAGCCCGCGGCGTCGACCTTGGCCTTGACGTCGGCGCTGGTCGTCTTGTCGTTGTAGTACTGGATGCGGCCGTCGCCGTTCTTGTCTTCCCACTTCAGCAGGCCGGTCTTCTCCCAGCGCTTCATCCAGTCGGGCCGCTCCTCGAACTTGAGGCTCGAGTCCTCGGCGAACAGGTCGCCGCCGGTGGCCACCGCGGTGTTGACTGTGCCGTGCAGGTTGAGCTTGGCCATCGCGGCCACCGCGGGCGCGGTCGTGTAGAGGATCGCGATGAAGACGAGCGCCCAGCCGGCCGACGAACGCGCGTCCTTGACCTTGGGCACGGTGAAGAAGCGCATGATCACGTGCGGCAGGCCGGCGGTGCCGATCATCAGGCTCAGCGTGTAGACGAACATGTTGAGCGTGCTGCCGGCGGTCGTCGTCGTGTACTTGCCGAAGCCGAGGTCGGTGACGACCTGGTCGAGCTTGGCGAGCAGCGACATGTCGGTGCCCTGGTACGTGCCGCCCAGGCCGAGCTGCGGCAGCGGGTTGCCGGTGAGGTTCAGCGAGATGAAGATCGCCGGCACCGTGTAGGCCAGGATCAGCACCACGTACTGCGCGACCTGCGTGTACGTGATGCCCTTCATGCCGCCGAACACCGCGTAGGCGAACACGATGCCCATGCCGACGTAGATGCCCACCTCGCTCGAGACGCCGAGGAAGCGGCTGAACGCCACGCCCACGCCCGTCATCTGGCCGATGAGGTAGGTGATCGAGGCCGTCAGCAGGCAGATCACGGCCACCGTCGACGCGCTCTTGGAGTAGAAGCGGTCGCCGATGAACTGCGGCACCGTGAACTTGCCGAACTTGCGCAGGTACGGCGCCAGCAGCATCGCCAGCAGCACGTAGCCGCCGGTCCAGCCCATCAGGAAAAGGCCGCCGCCGTAGCCCATGTTGGCGATCAGGCCGGCCATCGAGATGAACGACGCCGCGCTCATCCAGTCGGCCGCGGTGGCCATGCCGTTGGTCACCGGGTGGACGCCGCCGCCGGCGGCGTAGAACTCGCTCGTCGAGCCGGCCCGGGCCCAGATCGCGATGCCGATGTACAGCGCGAAGCTCAGGCCGACGACGATGTAGATGGTGGTTTGCAGGTCCATGGTCGCCTCAGTCCTCGTGGACGTCGAACTGACGGTCGATGTCGCCCATCTTCTTCGCGTAGTAGAAGATCAGCGCGATGAAGACGTAGATCGAGCCTTGCTGGGCGAACCAGAACCCGAGCGGATAGCCGCCGAGGTGGATGCCGTTGAGCAGGTCGGCGAACAGGATGCCGGCGCCGAACGAGACCAGGAACCAGACGATCAGGATCTTGGTCAGCAGCCCCAGCGTGGCTTTCCAGTAGCCCTGGGAGTCGTGTTTCATCGGAGATGTCTCCTCACGTGAAGATGGGGAACGCGAGACGCAGCGTGAATCCCTCCACGCCTGCAGGGGATCATCGGCCTGCGCTCTGACCGCGCTCTGACGCGATCCCAACGCGTGCTGACGCGCCCCTGAACAGGGGCTGACGACTTGCGGGTTTACCCGCAGCCTTCGTTTCTCGATGTGGGAGTGACGCGCTTCAGCGCCGCTGCACGCCCGCGCGCGGCGCACCCTCGGCGGCCCAGGCAGGGCCGTCGAACCACGGGTCGCCGCGCACGGCGGCGGCCACCATCGGCAGCGCGTCGAAGCCCCAGAACGCGCGCCCGTCGACGGCGATCGTCGGCACGCCGAACAAGCCGCATGCGATCGCGTCGTCGGTGGCGGCGCGCAGCGCGGCCTTCACGTCGTCGGCCTGCGGGTCGCGCGCCGGCTGCAGCGCCTGCGCGAGTGCCTGCAGGCGCGCCGGGTCGCCGGCATCGGCGCCGCCGCCGCACCAGACGTGGCGCAGGATCGTCTCGACGACCCAGCGGTTCGGCGTGCCGCCGGGGCTCGCGCACGCGATCGCCAGCCGCAGCAGCGGCAACGGGTTGAACGGGTGGCGCGCAGGGGTCTGGAACGGCAGGCCGTGGCGGTCGGCCAGCCACGCGCAGTGGCGGAACGTCCACGCGCGCTTGGGCTCGATCTCCGCCGGCCCCTTGTGGCCCCAGTGCGCGAGCAGGCCGGCGAACAGTACCGGCCGGTAGCGCACCTCGTAGTTCAGGCCCTCGAGCGCCTGCGGCAGCCGTTCGAAGGCGAGGTAGACGAACGGCGAGACGGGGTCGAACCAGAAGTCGAGCGTCTTCACGGGCGGTCGTCGGCAGCCGGTGCCGCGGTGGCGCCGCGCGAGCGCAGCAGCGCGTGGCGCGCCGGCAGCTGCGCCCACACCGCGCGCTTCTCGTCGTCGTCGAGCACGCCCCAGGCGGCGATCTCGTCGATCGTGCGCGCGCAGCCGAGGCACCAGCCGCTCGCGTCGTCCATCCGGCAGACGCTGATGCAGGGGCTCGGCACGCCGGCGGTGGTCATGCCAGGACGACGTCGGCCACCGGCGCGCCGGTCAGCGCCCCGAGTTGCGCCGGTGTCAGCTCGAAGACGCCGTTCGGGTGGCCGGCCGCCGCCCAGATCACGTCGAAGCGGAACAGGTCGCGGTCGATCAGCGTCACCGGCGGCGTGGCGTGCGCGAGCGGCGCCACGCCGCCGATCGAGAAGCCGGTGGCGGCCTTGACGAAGTCGGCGTCGGCGCGGCCGATGGGGCCGACGAGCGCGGCGACTTTCTTCTCGTCGACGCGCCGGTCACCCGACGTCACGACGAGCACCGCCGCGCCGTCGGCCTTGCGGCGGAAGATCACGCTCTTGGCGATCTGGCCGACCTGCACGCCGAGCGCGTCGGCCGCCTCCTGCGACGTGCGGGCGCTCGCGTCGAGCCAGCGCGGCGCGTGCGGGTGGCCGCGCGCGGCGAGCGCCGCCGCGACGCGGCGGAACCCCTCGGGCCGCGCTTCGAGCAGCTCGGTCACTGCGCCGCGGCCCGCTTGGCCAGCACGGCCCGCGCCACGCGCGACACCGGCGGGCGGCCGAGCACGTCGCCGATGAACGCGCCGGCGTCGACGAGGGCGTCGAGGTCGATGCCGGTGGCGATGCCCAGGCCGTTCAGCATGAACACGACGTCCTCGGTGGCGACGTTGCCCGTGGCGCCCTTCGCATAAGGGCAGCCGCCGAGCCCGGCGACGCTGGCGTCGAAGTGGTGTACGCCGAGTTCGAGGCAGGCGTAGATGTTGGCCAGCGCCTGGCCGTAGGTGTCGTGGAAATGGCCGCTGACCTCGCCGAGCGGATAGTGCTCGAGCGCCCGCTCCATCGCCGCCTGCACCTTGCGCGGCGTGCCCACGCCGATCGTGTCGGCCACGCCGACGTGGTCGACGCCGATGCCCTTCATCAGCCGCACGACGTGCTCGACCGCCTCGGCGCTCACCTCGCCCTGGTACGGGCAGCCGAGCGCGCACGAGATCGCGCCGCGCACCTTCAGCCCCGCCTCGTGGGCGGCGGCGACGACGGGGGCGAAGCGCTCGATGCTCTCGTCGATGCCGCAGTTGATGTTGCGCCGGCTGAACGCCTCGCTCGCGGCGCCGAACACGACGACCTCGTCGGGGCGCGTCGCCGGGCCGCCCGCCAGCGCCGCCTCGAGGCCCTTCAGGTTCGGCACCAGCACGCTGTAGCGCACGCCGCCGGCGCGGCGGATGCCGGCCATGACCTGCGCGTTGTCGGCCATCTGCGGCACCCACTTCGGGCTGACGTAGCTCGTGACCTCGATTTCGCGCAGCCCCGCGGCCTGCAGGCGGTGCACGAGTTCGACCTTGTGCGCGGTGTCGACCGGCTGCTTCTCGTTCTGCAGCCCGTCGCGCGGGCCGACCTCGACGATCGTGACCTGTGAGGGAAGCATGTGCAGCGTCCTGCGCAAACGACGAAGGGCGATGATATCGGTGCGCTCACGGTCCACGTCCCGACGGGATTCGCCGCGCCCGGCGGTCGCCTTGTCGTGCCATGCGCGCGCTGGCATGATCGGCGCCCGGGGTCGGCGCCGACCGATCGGCGGGAGGCGGCAATGTTCGACAAGGCCGTGCTGGAGAAGGTGCTGCTGGCGCTGATTCCCGCGATCTTCGCCTTCGTGCCGGCGATCCTGAACTGGCTGTCGAACCGCGCCTTGGCGCGCGGGCGTGCCGGCCGGGTGGCGCTGCTGTCCAACGAACTGAAGTTCCTCGAACAGTGGGCGACCCTGTCGCGCGCCCAGCCGACCGCGCCCGGGACGGTAGCGGCGCCGCCGTCGCTCGAGCCGGACCTCGAGCGCATCCTGAACGAATACCGCGACATCAAGGAGCGTGAGGCAGCGGCCGCCGACCGGCCCGAGCAAGTTTCGGCGTGGCGACGTGCGCTGCTGCTGTTCCGCCCGCTGTCGTTCAAGGGCTGGCTGCTGCACACCGCGTTCCACTTCCTCGCGATCTTCGCGCTGTCGATGATCGCGTCGGAGGCGCTGGCTCCGGTGCCGACCGACGAGGGCGCGCAAAGCGACCTCGTGTCCCTCGTGATCGGCGTCGCCATCCTGTTCCTGCCGCCGCTGTGGCTGCTGCGGCGCTCGGCGCTGCGGCTGCGCGACGCGCAGATGACCGCGACGGCCTGACGTCGCTCAGGCCGCGACGAGGCGCAGCAGCTCGCCGCCTTCGGCCACCTGGTCGCCCACCGCGTAGAGCACCTGGTCGACGACGCCGTCGCGCGGCGCGGCGATCGTGTGCTCCATCTTCATCGCCTCCATCACCGCCAGCGGCTGGCCGGCCTTGACCGCGTCGCCGGCGGCGACGAACACCGCGACGACCTTGCCCGGCATCGGCGCCGTCAGCCGCCCCTCGACCGCGCCTTCGCCGGCGTGCGCGATGACGTCGTACTCCTGCACCACGGCCGATCCGCGGTCGGCGAACACGGCCACCGTCTCGCCATGCGCGTAGACGGCCAGCCGTTCGCGCCGCTCGCCGAGCATCACGTCGAAGCGCTCGCCGCCGAGCGCGCGGCACTGCAGCGGCCAGGTCCGTTCGCCGACGCCGAGCTGCAGCGCGCCGTCGTGCCGGCGCGCGAGCACTGCCGGCACGTGGCGGCCGTCGAGGTCGAGCTCGAAGCGCCGCCGTGCGCCGCCGACGATGCGCCAGCCGTCGCGCCGCGACCAGGGGTCGGCGCCCTCTTCCGCCGCTTCGACCGCCAGCGCGTGGGCGACGACGCCGGCCGCGGCCCACTCGGCGGGCAGCGGCGGCGCGCCGAACAGCGCGTCGCGCTCGCGCTCGATCAGCGAGGTGTCGAGGTCGGCGGTGGCGAACGAGGGGCTGGCGACGACGCGGCGCAGGAACGCGACGTTGGTCTGCAGGCCGACGACGTGCGTCGCCGCGAGCGCGGCGTCGAGCCGCGCCAGCGCCTGCGCGCGGTTCTCGCCCCAGACGATCAGCTTGGCGATCATCGAGTCGTAGAACGGGCTGATCGCGTCGCCCTCGCGCACGCCGCTGTCGACGCGCACCGGCGCCGGGTCGTGCAGCGCGACGCTGGCGTCGTCGCGGCGGAACGCGACGTGCGGCGGCCAGCGCAGCACGTGCATCGTGCCGGTGGCGGGCATGAAGCCCGCCTCGGGGTTCTCGGCGCAGATGCGCGCCTCGATCGCGTGGCCGCGGATGCGCAGCTGCTCCTGGGTGGCCGGCAGCGGCTCGCCGGCGGCCACCCGCAGCTGCCACTCGACGAGGTCGTGGCCGGTGATCGCCTCCGTCACCGGGTGCTCGACCTGCAGCCGCGTGTTCATCTCCATGAAGTAGAAGCGGATGTCGCCGTCGCCGACCTCCTCGGCGATGAACTCGACGGTGCCCGCGCCGACGTAGCCCACCGCCTTCGCCGCCGCGACCGCCGCGGCGCCCATCTCGGCGCGCTGTGCCTCGCTCAGCCCGGGCGCGGGCGCTTCCTCGAGCACCTTCTGGTGGCGGCGCTGCACCGAGCAGTCGCGCTCGAACAGGTGCACGCAGCGGCCGTGCGTGTCGGCGAAGACCTGGATCTCGATGTGCCGCGGGCGGGTGACGTAACGCTCGACGAGCACGTGGTCGTCGCCGAAGCTGGCCTTGGCCTCGCGCTGGCACGACGCGAGCGCGGCGGCGAAGTCCGCCGGGCCGTCGACGCGGCGCATGCCGCGCCCGCCGCCGCCGGCGCTGGCCTTGATCAGCACCGGAAAGCCGATGCGCTCGGCCTCGCGGGCGAGCAGCGCGGGGTCGTTGTCGTCGCCGTGGTAGCCGGGCACGAGCGGCACGCCGGCGCGCGCCATCAGCGCCTTCGCCGCCGCCTTGCTGCCCATCGCGCGAATCGCCGACGGCGGCGGGCCGATGAAGACCACGCCGGCGTCGGCGCAGGCCTGCGCGAATCCGTCGTTCTCGCTCAGGAAGCCGTAACCGGGGTGGACGGCCTGCGCGCCGGTGGCGCGTGCGGCGTCGAGGATGCGCTGCCACTGCAGGTAGCCGTCGCGCGCCGCGGCGCCGCCGATGTGGACCGCCTCGTCGCAGGCGTGCACG
>CALIDR010000164.1 GCA_938022295.1 uncultured Burkholderiaceae bacterium | reverse complement strand
TGTGAAGCGTCAAGACGTTGTTTCCTGACGCGGCCTTGATTCTGGACATCGGCGGGACACCGCCGATGCCGGCATGGGGGCGGTCCCAGTTGTAGTGGTGCTGCCACTTGGCCAGCATCTCGGTGCGCTCGCTGGAGTGGTTGTAGGCGATGCCGTAGGCCCACTCGCGCAGCGCGCTCTGGATGAAGCGCTCGGCCTTGCCGTTGGTCTGGGGCCGGTAGGCGCGGGTGAACTTGTGGCGGATGCCCAGCTCGAGGCAGGCTGCCCGGAACGCCTTGGAGCGGAAAGCGCTGCCGTTGTCGGTCAGCAGCCCCTTGATGGTCACGCCGAGCTGGCCGTAGTAGGCCACCGCGTCGCGCAGGAACGTCACCGCGCTCGCCTGGCGCTCGTCGGGATGCATCTGCGTGAAGCCGACGCGAGCGTGGTCGTCGATGGCCACGAACAGCATCTCCCAGCCTGCTCCGTCCACGGAGTCGCGCCTGTTGCCGGTCACGCGGTGGCTGGCGCGCTCGATACGCCCGAGCTTCTTGGTGTCGATGTGCAGCAGTTCGCCCGGTGCTGCGTGCTCGTAGCGCTGCACGGGCTCGGCCGGCTGCAAGGCCGACAGCTTGGACAAGCCCGCGCGGCGCAAGACCCGGCTCACCGTGGCCGCCGACACCCCGAGGCAAGCGGCGATGCGCGCCTGGGTGAGCCGCCGCCGACGCAGCTCGACGATGGCCAGCGCCTTGGCTTCGCTGATGCGCCGCGGGCTTACCGCCGGGCGCGAGCTCGCATCGGCCAGCGCCGGCTCGCCGCCGGCCAGAAAGCGTCCTAGCCACTTGCGCGCGGTCGGCTCGCTTACGCCGGCCGCCGCCGCGGCCTCGGCCGGCGTGAGTGCGTGGTCGGTCATCAGCTGGACCATCTCGAGTCGACGCGCATAGGTCAGTCGGGCATTCTTGTGGTGGTTCATTCGGTTCCCGGTTCCTGAGTCGACTGGGGGTTTGGCGATTTCCAGTCTCTCAAGTCCGGTCCGAATGGACCACCCTCCGGCCCGAAACAACCTATTGAAGCTTCACAACTAGCGCTCCGCGGCCAGCTTGGCGGCGAGGAACCGCCCGGTGTGGCTGCCGGGGGCGCGGGCGACCTGCTGCGGCGTGCCGACGGCGACGATGCGCCCGCCGCCGGCGCCGCCCTCCGGGCCGAGGTCGATCAGCCAGTCCGCGGTCTTGATCACGTCGAGGTTGTGCTCGATGACGACGATCGTGTTGCCGGCGTCGCGCAGCTGGTGCAGCACCTTCAGCAGCAGCTCGATGTCGGCGAAGTGCAGGCCGGTGGTCGGCTCGTCGAGGATGTAGAGCGTGCGGCCGGTGTCGCGCTTGGACAGCTCCAGCGCCAGCTTGACGCGCTGCGCCTCGCCGCCGGAAAGCGTCGTCGCGCTCTGGCCGAGCTGGATGTAGCCCAGCCCCACGTCGAGCAGCGTGCGCAGCTTGCGCTCGATCGCCGGTACGGCGGCGAAGAACGCGTGCGCGTCCTCGACCGTCATCCCGAGCACCTCGCGGATGTTGCGGCCCTTGTAGGCGACCTCGAGCGTCTCGCGGTTGTAGCGCGCGCCGTGGCAGACGTCGCAGGGCACGTAGACGTCGGGCAGGAAGTGCATCTCGACCTTGATCACGCCGTCGCCCTGGCAAGCCTCGCAGCGCCCGCCGCCGGCCGAGGCGGCGACGTTGAAGCTGAAGCGCCCGGGCCCGTAGCCGCGCTCGCGCGCGGTGGGGACCTCGGCGAACAGGTCGCGGATCGGCGTGAACAGGCCGGTGTACGTGGCCGGGTTGCTGCGCGGCGTGCGCCCGATCGGGCTCTGGTCGACGTTGATGACCTTGTCGAACGCGTCCAGCCCCTCGATCCCGTCGTGCGGCGCCGGCTCGAGGTGGCTGCCGTACAGCGCCTTCGCGACGGCGGCGTACAGCGTGTCGTTGACGAGCGTGGACTTGCCCGAGCCCGACACCCCGGTCACGCAGGTGAACAGGCCGATCGGGATCTGCGCCGTCACGCCGCGCAGGTTGTTCCCGCGCGCGCCGACGATGCGCAGCATGCGCGCGTCGGCCCCGGTGGCGGGCGAGGGCCGCGCCGCCGGCACCGCGATGCGCCGCGCATGGGCGAGGTATCGCCCGGTCAGCGACTCGGCGCTCGCGGCCACCTCCCGCGGCGTGCCCTGCGCGACGACGCGCCCGCCGTGCACGCCGGCGCCCGGCCCCATGTCGATCACGTGGTCGGCGGCGCGGATCATGTCCTCGTCGTGCTCGACGACGAGCACCGAGTTGCCGAGGTCGCGCAGGTGGCGCAGCGTGCCGATCAGGCGCTCGTTGTCGCGCTGGTGCAGCCCGATGCTCGGCTCGTCGAGCACGTACATCACCCCGGTCAGCCCGGAGCCGATCTGGCTCGCGAGCCGGATGCGCTGCGCCTCGCCGCCCGAGAGCGTGTCGGCGCTGCGCTCGAGGCTGAGGTACGCCAGCCCGACGTCGACGAGGAAGCGCAGCCGCGAGCGGATCTCGTGCACGACCTTGGCCGCGATCTCCGCCTTCGCGCCGGGCAGGTGCAGGCGCGCGAAGATCGCGAGCGCGTCGGCCAGCGTCGCGCGCTCGACGGCGTAGATCGGCAGCCGCTCGCCGCCGCTGTCGTGCAGGAACACGTGCCGCGCCTCGCGGCGCAGCCGTGCCCCACCGCACGCCGGGCAGGGACGCGCAGCCTGGTAGCGCGCGAGCTCCTCGCGCACCGTCGGCGAGTCGGTCTCGCGGAAGCGCCGCTCGAAGTTGGGGATGATCCCCTCGAACGGGTGGCGGCGCCTGACGGCGCGCGCCTTGCCGCGCGCGGCGTCGGCGCGGTAGACGAACTCGATGTCGGTCGTGCCCGACCCGTAGAGCACGACCTGGCGGTGCGCCGGGGCGAGCGACTCGAACGGCGCCTCGACGTCGAAGCCGTAGTGGCGGGCGACGCTTTCGAGCAGAGAGAAGGTGTAGGCGTTGCGCCGGTCCCAGCCCTTGACCGCCCCGCTGGCCAGCGACAGGCTCGGGAAGGCGACGACGCGCTCGGGGTCGAACACCGTGACCTCGCCCAGGCCGTCGCACTGCGGGCACGCGCCCACCGGCGAGTTGAAGCTGAACAGGCGCGGCTCGAGCTCGGGCAGCGCGTAGCCGCACAGCGGGCAGCCGAACCGGCTGCTGAAGCAGTGCTCGCCGCCGCCGTCGGGGCGGTCGATCTCGAGCGCGAGCGCGCGGCCGTCGGCGATGCGCAGCGCCGCTTCGAAGCTCTCGGCCAGCCGCTGGCGCAGCGCGGCGTCGCCGGCGCGCGTCTTGACGCGGTCGACGACGACGTCGATGTCGTGCTTCTCGGTCTTCTTCAGCTTCGGCAGTGCGTCGGCCTCGACGACGGCACCGTCGACGCGGAAGCGCACGTAGCCGCGCGTGCGCAGGTCGTCGAACAGGTCGGCGAACTCGCCCTTGCGGTCGCGCACGACCGGCGCCAGCACCGCCAGCCGCGTGCCCTCGGGCAGCGCGAGCACGGCGTCGACCATCTGGCCCACGCTCTGCGCCGCGAGCGGCCGGTCGTGGTCGGGGCAGTACGGCGTGCCGGCGCGCGCGTAGAGCAGGCGCAGGTAGTCGTGGATCTCGGTGATCGTGCCCACCGTCGAGCGCGGGTTGTGGCTGGTGGCCTTCTGCTCGATGCTGATCGCCGGCTGCAGGCCCTCGATGACGTCGACGTCGGGCTTGTCCATGCGCTGCAGGAACTGGCGCGCGTAGGCCGACAGGCTCTCGACGTAGCGGCGCTGCCCCTCGGCATAGAGGGTGTCGAACGCCAGGCTCGACTTGCCCGAGCCGCTCAGGCCGGTGATGACGACGAGCGCGTGCTTCGGGATGTCGAGATCGATGTTCTTCAGGTTGTGCGTGCGCGCGCCGCGCACGCGGATCGCGGGCCGGGCGGGCGCGTCGTCGGGCGGGGGCGGCGCCGGCGCGTCGGCCAAGGGCGGCGGTTCGGCGGCGAAAGTCGGCGGCATGCGCGTGTCGCGGCAGGGCAATCGGCCATGATAGCGAGCGGCCCATCCGCGCCTCGGTGGGGGGTGACCGCGGCCGCCGGCGGGCACGAGCGCCGGAAACGGCGCACAATATCCATCCATGCGCAAACACGCAATCTTTGCGGTGCCGGGAGCGGCGGCGTGAGCCCGCGATCCCTGGCCCGCCGCCGCTGGCTTCTCGGAGGCGCCGCCGTCGGCGCCGTCGCCGCGCTCGACCTGTGGCCGGGCGCGCCGCTCGCGACGCTCGCCCGCGCCGCCGACGACTTCAAGGATTTCTTCGAGGGCCCGCCGGTCAAGGACTACCCGCTGCGCCGGATCAGCCGGCGGGTGTGGATGGTGTGGACGCCCGACGGCTTTCCGACCCCCGAGAACCAGGGGATGATGTCCAACGTCGTGTTCGTCGTCACGCGCGACGGCGTCGTCGTGCTCGACAGCGGCGGCTCGCTGCAGATCGGGCAGATGGCGATCCGCCGCATCGCGACGGTGACCGACAAGCCGGTCGTGGCGGTCTTCAACTCGCACTACCACGGCGATCACTGGCTCGGCAACCACGCGTTCCGCGACGCGTTCGGCCAGGCGCTGCCGATCTACGCGCTGCCCGAGTGCATCGCCGAGATCGCCGGCGTGCAGGGCAGCCTGTGGCGCTCGCTGCTCGAGCGCTGGACCAACGGCGCGACGCTCGGCACGAAGGTCGTCGTGCCGGATCGGCCGGTGGCGCACGGGCAGGAGATGCGCTTCGGCGACACGACGCTGCGGCTGCACCACTACGGCGTCGCGCACACGCCGTGCGACCTGTCGGTCGAGATCGTGGAGGACGGCGTGACCTACGTCGGCGACGTCGCGATGCACCGCCGCATCGCCAACATGGACGACGGCAGCTACCTCGGCACGTTCCGCACCTTCGACGCGCTGGAGGCCAACGCGAAGAGCAAGGTCTGGGTGCCGGGCCACGGCGACGCCGGCCCGGACCTGCTGCGCGAGAACCGTGAACTGTTCGAGGGCATCTACCGCCCCTGCGAGAAGGCGGTCAAGGACGGTGTCGCGCTCGAGCAGGCCAAGGCGCTCGTGCTCGCCGACCCGCGCGTCAAGAAGTACGCCGGCGTCACCCAGGGATTCGAGTCGAACATCGGCAAGTACACGAGCATCGCGTACCTCGAGGCCGAGAAGGAAGCGTTCTAGGCCGGGGCGCGTCTTATCCGGACCCGCTTCGCTCGCATCGAAGCAACGTCGGGCCACGGCCCTTCGTGAACATCGACTGTTCCCTTTGGGTGGCCTGCCGAGGTTGGCGCGGCAAAGCGCCGTGCGCGCGGGCGTCGGCGCTTCACCTCGGCGGCCAGCGCTGCGCGCTGGCTGCCCTGCGCTACTCGCGCCCGTGGCCCGGCGCCGAACTCGCTACGC
>CALIDR010000163.1 GCA_938022295.1 uncultured Burkholderiaceae bacterium | reverse complement strand
GCGCTGAAGAAGCACTGGGCGCGGCTGCACGCCGGCGACGCCGAGCCGTGGCCGAAGGACGAGGCGGTGCAGGCGGCGTGGGCGCTGTTCCACGCCGGCGACTTCCAGAAGGCCTACGACGCCGGCTTGAAGGCCGGCGGCGCGGGCATCACGGTGGCCAACAAGGCGCAGTGCATCTACGCCAACTACCTCGAGAAGAGCGAGAAGACCAAGCTCGCGATGTTCATGGAAGCGGCCGAGCGCGCCGAGCGGCAGCAGGCGAGCGAGCCGAAGAACCCCAACGCCTGGTACTGGCAGGCCTACGCGCTCGGCCGCTACGGGCAGGGCATCAGCGTCGTCAAGGCGCTGGCGCAGGGGCTCGGCGCCAAGGTCAAGCACGCGCTCGAGACGACGATCCAGCTCGCGCCGAAGCACGCCGACGCGCACATCGCGCTCGGCTCGTTCCACGCCGAGGTGATTGACAAGGTCGGCAAGCTGGTCGGCCGCACCCAGGGGGCCGACGCCGCGACCGGGCTGAAGATGTTCAAGAAGGCGCTCGAGCTCAACCCGACCAGCGCGATCGCGCGGGTGGAGTATGCCAACGGCCTGGTGATGCTCGAGGGCGAGAAGAAGATGAAGGAAGCCGAGAAGCTCTACCATGAGGCCGCGGCGTGCCAGCCGATGGACGCGATGGAGCGGCTCGACGTCGAGATGGCCAAGGCCGAGCTGGAGGAGTGACGGCCGGGCGGCGAAGCCGCGGGCTCACGCCGCGGGCCGACGCACGGCCGCGGCGAACTACGCCGCCTCGCCCCAGGGCAGCATCATCGTGATCCAGCTCAGCTTCTCGAACTCGGGCGCGAAGCGGTCGATGATGCGCTGCGGCTCGGGGCACAGCTTCTTGTCGGTGATGAGGCCGAACTGCACGCCGCCGGCGTAGCTGAGGATCGACACGCCCATGCCGATGTGGCCCGACTGCGGCACCCAGAACATGTTCTGGCGCAGCGTCGAGCCGCAGAACTTCAGCGCCTCGCGCGGGCCGGGCACGTTCGTCATCACCGCCGTCGTCTTGCGCGCGAACAGGTTGGTCAGGAAGTCCTGCGCCGGCTTCACGAGCAGCCCGGCGCCGGCGAGGATCGCGAACGCGAGCAGCGGCTGGTAGCTGCCCTTCAGGTCCGTCATCCGCTGGCGCACCGCGTAGACGCGCTCGATCGGGTTGTCGATGCCGATCGGCAGCACGAGCGGCACGAGGCCGAAGCGGTTGCCGAGCCTGTACGCCTGCTCGATCGGCCGCAGGTTGACCGGCACCATCGCCCGGATCTCCTTGCCGGTGGGGTCGTCGCCGATCTCGCGCAGGTACTCGCCGATCGCGCCGGCCACGCACGACAGCAGCATGTCGTTGACCGAGCAGTGCAGCGCCTTGCCGATCGCCTTCACGTCGTCCAGCGGCAGCGGCTCGCACCAGGCGACGCGCTTGATGCCGATCGGGCGGCCCTTCAGCCGCGTCTTCGAGTCGTCGGGCATCAGCGCGAGCGCCGCCGCGTCGTTGATCACCTGCATGCCGGTGCGCGCGAGGTCCACCGTGCCGGCGAGCGGCTTGCTCGGGTGGGCGAGCATCTCGATCGACTTGGCCACCCCTTCGCCGTACATGCCGATCGCCTTCACCGTGACCTCGGTCAGCGGGCGCACGACGGCGTCGGCGAGCCAGTCGCCGTCGTGGCCGTGCTCGCGATGGCGGCGCCGCTGCGGCGGCGCGTGGCCGCCGTCGGTGATCGCGAGCAGCACCGACGTGAGCGCGATGCCGTCGCCGATGCAGTGGTGGATGCGGATGACGACGGCGCTGCCGCCCTCGTAGTCCTCGATCAGGTGCCAGTGCCACAGCGGGTGCTCGTGGTCCAGCGGCGTCGTCGCGAGCTCCGCCACCCGCGCCTGCAGCGCCTGGCGCTCGCTCTGACCGCGCCGGCGCGCCAGCCGCTCGCGCGAGACGTGGCGCTCGACGTCGAAGTTCTCGTCCTCTACCCACAGGTAGCCGAGCGCGTCCTCGACCACCTTCTGCTTGAAGCGCGGGTAGCGCAGCATCGCGGTGCGCAGCCGCTCGCACAGCGCCTCGTAGCTCACTGCCGGCGTCAGCAGCCACACGCCGGTGATGACCATCAGGTTGACGTCGCTGTCCATGCGCAGCCACGCGGTGTCCACGCGCGACATGCGTTCGGTGGCGGGCGGCATCGGGGTCTCCTCGGGTGGATGTCGTTCTCGGCCGCCGACGGTGCTGGGTAACATCGACAGCGTCAAGCCACATTTTCACCGACAGGAGACGAGCGATGGCCAACCTCAAAGCCCGGTTCGAGCAGGCGGTGGCCGACAGCAAGAAGCTGCCGGAAAAGCCCGACAACGCCACGCTGCTGCAGATCTACTCCCTCTACAAGCAGGCCACCGAAGGCGACGTCGAGGGCAAGCGCCCCGGGTTCACCGACATGGTCGGCCGCGCCAAGTGGGACGCGTGGAACGGTCAGAAGGGCAAGGACGCGGCGACGGCGATGCAGGAATACGTCGACCTCATCGAAAGCCTCAAGTAGACCTCCGGGGTGATCAGCGCTTTCACTCCGGCGCTCATCGAATCAGCTCCCCGGCGACTCCCGCCCAGTGGGGATGTGGGCAGGCC
>CALIDR010000162.1 GCA_938022295.1 uncultured Burkholderiaceae bacterium | reverse complement strand
GATCAGCACGTTGGCGCCGTTGTAGCGCGCCGCCAGGCCCACCTGCGCGTCGGCCTGCAGGCGGCGGTACTGCTGCAGCGCGCCTTCGTGGTCACCGGCGGCGTCGAGCGCGCGCGCGTGCGCGAACCACACCGCGGCCGGCGCGTCGACCGGCGGCGGCTCGGTGCCGACCGCCGCGGCGAGCGCGTTCCAGCGCGCGGCGCGCTGCACCAGCCAGCCGTCGGCGAGTGCGGCGAGCGCGCGCACGACGAGCGCGCCGATCACGAGGCGCGTGCGGCGCCGGTTCGCGAAGCCGCCCCTCAGGCCCATCGGCGGCGCTCCAGCAGGTTCGCGGACAGCAGCGCGAGCGTCGCGGCGAGCGCCGCGGCGTAGCCCCAGGCGGCGAAGTCGCGCCGCGGCAGCGTGTCGGTGTACGTCAGCGGCAGGTTCTCGAGGCGGTCGATGTCGTCGATCGCCGCCTGCAGTGCCTGCGGGTCCTCGGCCTCGTAGGCGCGGTACGGCACGCCGATGTCGCGGAAGAAGCGGTGCAGGAAGAACTCGGGCACAGTGTCGGAGGCCGCGCCCGCGGCCGCCTCGTCGGCGAGACCTGGGCTCAGCGCGCTGCGGATGTAGATCCAGTCGATGCCCACGCGGTGGCGGCGCGCGAGCTCGGCGATGCGCTCGCGCATCTCGGGCGCGACGTGGTCGCCGCCGTCGGACACCAGCAGCACGACCCGCGAGCCGGCGTAGGGCCGGCCGTCGAACATCTCGAGCGCGGCTTGCATCGCCAGCCCGATGTCGGTGTCGGCCAGGCCCCGCCCGGCGTCGCCGGCGGCGATCGCCGCCTGCACGATCTGAGGCTTGGTCGTGAAGTCGAGCACCCGCAGCGGCCGGTTGCTGAAGACGACCATCGCGAAGCGGTCCTGCGGCCGGCGGGCCGCGAACTCGGCGAGCATCTGCACCGCCACGCGCCGCTTCGGGTCGCGCTGGCGCACGTGCTGCTGGCGCACGTAGTGCGCGAGCGCCTCGGGCCCGGTGCCCGGCGGCGCGCGCGTCGCGGTGCCGGCGAAGCCCTGGTCCATGCTGCGGCTGCGGTCGAGCACGATCACGATCTCGGCACCCTGCCCGATGCGCTCGACGGCGACCTCGGGCCGGTACGGCCCGGCGAGCGCGACGACGATCGCGGCGAGCGCGAGCACCGCCGCCGCGCGCAGCGCGGCGTCGAGCGCGCGCGACGCGGCGTCGCGCGGCAGCCGGGCGAGCGCGCCGCCGTCGACCGCGCGGCCGGCGGGGACCACGAGCGGCAGCGCCGCCAGCGGCAGCAGCGCGAGCCAAAGCGGGGCGTCGAAGCTCATCGCCGTCCCCCGCGAGCGATGCGCTGGGTCATGCCGACCCCCGCTCGAGATCGCGGCAGCGCCGGCACAGGCCGGCGACGAACGCCGCGTCGACCGCCGCCGCGCCGCCGGCGAAGTGTGCCTGCCGCGACTGCGCGAAGAAGCGCGCGAAGTCGTCGCGCAGCGCCGCGAAGCGCGGGTGCTCGGCGACGAAGCGCGCCAGGTCGCCTTCGAGCACGACGCGCCCGGCGGTGGCGTTGATCGCCCCGTGCACCGCGCGCAGCGCCGCCAGCGGGTCGCCGCCGCCGCGCACCGCGCGCCACGCGCGGCCGAACGGCCGCCGCCGCGCGGCGAGCCACGGCAGCCCGACGTAGACGTGCGCGAGGTACCCCAGCAGCGGCAGCGCGAGCACCGCGTAGGCCACCAGCCGCTGGCGGCTCGCCGTGGCGTCGACCGCCGGCACCGGCGCGTCGGGCCGCCATTCGCCGAGGCCCTCGCGCGGCGAGACGGCCACCGGCACCAGCGGCGCCACCGTCACCGGCAGCGCCTCGACGCGCAGCGTCTCGTCGCGCGGCGCGCCGTACAGGCGCAGCGTGAACGGCGCCACTTCGAGCGTCGTGACCTCGACCGGCGCGTGGAACACCTGGTAGCGCAGCACGAAGACGTGGCGCGTGCGCTCGCCGGCGTCGATGCGCTCGTGCTGCACCGCGCGCAGCTCGATCGCGTGGCCGCGCCGGCCCGCGGCCGGCAGCGACGCCTCGTCGAGGCGCTGCGTGCGCGCGGCGTCGACGACGAGGCGGCGCTCGAACACGTCGCCGACCTGGTAGCCGTAGGCACGCGGCTCGTCGATCGAGAGCGTCGCGCCGGCCTCGGCCGACGCGACGGCGGGTGCGGCCGCCGCGACGATCGCGGCGGCCCAGGCGCGCACGCAAGCCGAAGAGGTCATTGCAGGAAGTGCCGCGTCACCGCGTCGGCGTCGAACGCGCCGTCGATGTGCAGCGGCCGCAGCCGGCGCGCGGCGAAGACGCGGCGCAGCGCCTCGCGCCGCTCGCGCCCGGCGCCGGCCCAGCGTTCGCGCAGCGCGGCGCGCCACCACACGGTGCGGCGCGTGCCGCGCTCGGGGTCGGCGAGCGTGGCCAGCCCGGCGCCGTCGCCGAGCGTGTACTCGAGCCGGTCCCAGACGACGACCGGCACCACGTCGTGCAGCGCGAAGGCGTCGAGCACCTCGGCAAGCAGCGCGTCGCTCCAGTGGAAGTCGGAGACGAGGAACACCAGCGCGCGGCGGGTGCCGAGGTGGCGCGGCGCCAGGCGCAGCCCGCCGGCGTCGCGGCCGGTCGCCACGAAGCCGCGCAGCGCCTGCGCCAGCGGCACGCCGGCGGCGCGCGCGCGCGTGGCCGGCAGCAGCCACTCGGGGCGTACCGCCTCGTCGGCGCCGACGGCGGCGAAGCTGTCGCCGGTGCGCGAGACCGACCACGCGAGGCTCGCCGCGAAGTCGGCGACGACGTCGAGCCGCCGCCGCTCGCCGGTGAAGCCCATCGACGCCGACAGGTCCAGCGCCAGCACGACGGGCACCGCGCGCCGCTCGCGGTTCAGGCGCACGAGCCAGCGGCCGAACGGGTCGCGCAGGCTCGCGTGCAGGTCGAGCCGCCGCGGGTCGGGCGCGTCGACGAGCGGGGCGTGGGCGCGGAACTCCTGCCCGCCGCCGCCGCGCAGGCTGCGGTGCGCGCCGGGCACCTCGCCGCGCACCGGCGCGCCCACGCGGTAGTGGAACTCGCGCGGCACGGCGGCGGGGGCGAGCGGGATCACGGCGCGGCCACCTGCGCGAGGATGCCGTCGACGAGCGCCGGCACGAGCTCGGGGCGCCGAAGCTCGTGCACCGGCTGCAGCGCGAGCCGGTGCGCGACGACGGGCGCGAACACGGCGCGCACGTCCTCGGGCACGAGGTAGCCGCGCCCGGCGAGCCAGGCCGTCACGCGCGCGGCGCGCAGCAGCATGCTCATGCCGCGCGGGCTCGCGCCGGCGAGCAGCAGCTGCGCGTCGTCGAGGTCGCCGAGCCGCACCCCGAACGCCGACGGCGCGGCCGTCGCGCGCCACAGGTCGAGCGCGTAGCGGCGCAGCGCGTCGGAGGCCTGCACGTGGCGCTGCACCGCGGCGCCGACCTCCTCGAGCGCGTGGTGGTCGACGACGCCGGCGCGCAGCGCGCCGACGAGGCGGTCGGTGTCGTGGAAGCGCGGGTCGAACACGAGGCTCGCGCGGTCGGCCTCGGCGGTCGGCGGCTCGACGGTGATCTCCATCATGAAGCGGTCGCGCGCGGCGGTCGAGATCTCGAACGTCTCCTCGCGCTCGAGCCGGTTGCGGTCGGCGAACACGAGCAGGTGCGGGAAGCGTACCTCGCGGTTGAACGCGGCGACGCTGCGCTCGGCCATCACGCGCAGCAGCAGCGCGTGCACCTGCGGGCGGGCGCGGTTGATCTCGTTGAAGAAGAAGATCGCCAGGTCCTCGCCGTGGCGCACGAGCGGCCCGGGGTCGACGGCGGGGCGGCCGTCGGCGCCGATGTAGGTGTAGTAGATGAGGTCGTTGGGCATCAGGTCGATCGTGCCCTCGGTGCGCTCGAACGCGCCGCCGAGCACGCGCGCGAACGCGCGCAGCAGCGTCGTCTTGCCGACGCCGACGTCGCCCTGCAGCAGCACGTGGCCGCGCGCGAACACCGCCGTCGTCACGAGGCGCACCACGCCGGCCTGCCCGACGACGGCGCGCGCGACCTCGGCCTCGACCGCGAGCGCGCGGTCGCGCCAGTCGGCGAGCAAGGCTTCGTCTGCGTCCATCTCCCTCCCCGTGTGCCTCAAGCCGCCGCGCGCCGCTTCGGCCACGAGCGCGCGAACGCCTCGGCCGGCGTCTGCACGCGCCCGGTGTCGGCGGCATCGTAGCCGGCCAGCGCGTCGACGCGGGCGCGGAACGCCTCGCTGCGCAGGATCGCGAGCACCTCGCGCAGCGGCGAGCGCGCGAGCGCGTCGGCCTCGGCGGCGAAGAAGTAGCGCTCGCGCACCAGCGGCACGAAGTCGAGCCCGAAGCGGCGCGCCGCCGTCTCGACGCCGATGCCGACGTCGGCCATGCCGCTCGCGACGTGCGCGGCCACCGCCGCGTGCGTGAACTCGCTCGTCTCGTAGCCGTGCACGCGCGCCGGCGCGATGCCCGCGTCGGCGAGCATCAGGTCGACGAGCATCCGCGTGCCCGAGCCCTCCTGACGGTTGACGAAGCGCACGCCGTCGCGCGCGAGGTCCGCCAGGCGCACGATGCGCTTCGGGTTGCCGGCGGCGACGAACAGCCCCTCGTTGCGCACCGCGAGGTGGATCAGCACGCGGCGCGCCGGGTCGAGCCAGCGCGCGCAGCGCGCGACCACTGCCGCCTCGAAGCGACCGAGCGGGACGTGGAAGCCCGCCATGTCGCAGTCGCCGCGCGCGAGCGACGCCAGCGCGTCGCTGCTGTTGCGGTAGCTGAGCTCGACCGGCCGGCCCTCGGCGGCCATCTGCTCCAGCAGCGCCGCCACCGCGAAGCCGTGGCTGGCCTGGATGCGCACCGCCGGCGGCGCGTGCGCCGCGTCCTGCTCCACCAGGCGCGCGAGGTCGCCGGCGAGCTCGGAGGCGAGCGTCTGCAGCGTCGGCGCCAGGCGCGCCGCGACGCGCTGGTCGGCCCACAGCAGCGCCTGCGCGAGGCGCGTCGGCGTCGCGCCGCGGCCGCGGTGCGTCTGCAGCAGCCGCGCGCCCAGGTACGCCTCGCCCGCGCGCACGAGGCCCCACGCGTGGCGGTACGACAACCCGAGCGCGCGCGCGGCCTGCGCGATCGACTCGTGCTGCTGCACGCGCTGCAAGAGCGCCAGCAGCGCGTGCGTGGCCAGCGGCGGCGCGCCGTCGCGCTCGACTTCCCAGCGCGGCTCGATGCGCACCTGGAACATTATGAATTTGCCTGCCGAATTAGGTGGAAAGTCCGCTGGCCCCAGCCTCTGCACTACGGTATCGTGTGCATCGAAGCGCCGACAGAATATGTTCTTCCGTTCCGATTGTCGAGAGGCGCTGCGGAGACCGCGTTGAACCATCCCGTCATCCCGATCGCCGTCGCCGAGGCGGCCCGCCAGCGCCGGCGCGAGGCGCCGAAGGGCCGGCGCGTCGAGCCGCAGGCGCTGGCCGAAGTGCGCGCGCTGCTCGGCGACGCGCCGCGCGCGCGCGACCTGCTGATCGAGCACCTGCACAAGCTGCAGGACCGCTACGGCCACCTCGCAGCGCGGCACCTGGCCGCGCTCGCGCAGGAGATGCGCCTTTCGCAGACCGAGGTGTTCGAGGTCGCGACGTTCTATCACCACTTCGACGTCGTCAAGGAAGGCGAGGCGCCGCCGCCGGCGCTGACGGTGCGCGTGTGCGACGGGCTGAGCTGCGAGCTCGCCGGCGCGCGCGCACTGCTCGCCGAGCTCGCGCAGCGCCACGGCGTGGACGTGCGCGTGATCGCGGCGCCCTGCGTCGGCCGCTGCGAGAGCGCACCGGTGGCCGTCGTCGGCCAGCGGCCGGTGCTGCACGCGAGCGCCGACGACGTGACGGCCGCGATCGAGGGCGGCGAGACCGCGCACGACCACCGCGGCCACCTCGACCTCGCCGCGTACCGCGCGGGCGGCGGCTACCGGCTGTGGCAGCAGTGCCTGCGCGGCGAGCGCGACGTGGAGTCGGTGCTGCAGACGCTCGATGACTCGGCGCTGCGCGGCCTCGGCGGCGCGGGCTTCCCGGCCGGGCGCAAGTGGCGCATCGTGCGCGCGCAGCCGGCGCCGCGGCTGATGGCGGTCAACATCGACGAGGGCGAACCCGGCACGTTCAAGGACCGCTGGTACCTCGAGCGCGACCCGCACCGCTTCGTCGAAGGCCTGCTGGTCGCCGCGTGGGCGGTGGGCGTCGAGGCCGTCTACGTCTACCTGCGCGACGAGTACCACGGGCTGCGCCGCATGCTCGAGCGCGAGCTCGCCGCGCTGCGGGCGAGCGACCTCGGCCCCGACCTGCCGCCGATCGAGCTGCGCCGCGGCGCCGGCGCCTACATCTGCGGCGAGGAGTCGGCGATGATCGAATCGATCGAGGGCAAGCGCGGCATGCCACGCCTGCGCCCGCCGTACGTCGCGCAGGTGGGCCTGTTCGGGCGGCCGACGCTCGAGCACAACTTCGAGACGCTGTACTGGGTGCGCGAGATCGTCGAGAAGGGCGGCGCGTGGTTCGCCGCGCAGGGCCGCCACGGCCGCAAGGGGCTGCGCTCGTTCTCGGTGTCCGGGCGCGTCAAGTCGCCCGGCGTCAAGCTCGCGCCGGCCGGCATCACGGTGCGCGAGCTGATCGACGAGCACTGCGGCGGCATGCTCGACGGCCACCGCTTCTACGCCTACCTGCCCGGCGGCGCGTCGGGCGGCATCCTGCCGGCGTCGCTCGGCGACGTGCCGCTGGACTTCGACACGCTGCAGCCGCACGGCTGCTTCATCGGCTCGGCGGCGGTGATCGTGCTGTCGGACCGCGACCGCGCCGTCGACGCCGCGCGCAACCTGATGCGCTTCTTCCGCGACGAGAGCTGCGGCCAGTGCACGCCGTGCCGCAACGGCACCGCGAAGGCGAGCGAGCTGATCGGGCGCGACGACTGGGACCTGCCGCTGCTCGCCGACCTCTCGGCGGTGATGCGCGACGCGTCGATCTGCGGCCTCGGCCAGGCGGCACCGAACCCGATCGACTGCGTGGTCCGCTACTTCCCCCACGAACTCGCCGCGAAGCGCTGACGCGATGAACGCCCCGACCCGCCCCGAACACCTCGAGGCCGCCGCGCCGGCGGTGCGCTTCACGCTCGACGGCCGCGCCGTCACCGCCCGCCCCGGCGAGACGCTGCTGCAGGTCGCCCGGCGCGAGGGCATCGCGGTGCCGCACCTGTGCCACCAGGACGGCCTCGAGCCGGCCGGCAACTGCCGCGCCTGCGTCGTCGAGATCGACGGCGAACGCACGCTCGCGCCGTCGTGCTGCCGCACGCCGACCGAGGGCATGACGGTGCACACCGCGAGCGAGCGTGCGCGCAAGTCGCAGGCGATGGTGCTCGAGCTGCTGCTGGCCGACCTGCCCGAGGCGCCGTACACGCGCCACGACGAGGTCGGCCACTGGGCGCAGGCGCTCGGCGTCGGCCGCGGGCGGCTGCCGGCACGCTCGCAGCCGGCAGCGGACCTGTCGCACGCGGCGATCGCGGTGAACCTGGACGCGTGCATCCAGTGCACGCGTTGCCTGCGCGCGTGCCGCGACGAGCAGGTCAACGACGTCATCGGGCTGGCGTGGCGCGGCGAGCACGCGAAGATCGTGTTCGACATGGACGACCCGATGGGCGCGTCGACCTGCGTGGCCTGCGGCGAGTGCGTGCAGGCCTGCCCGACCGGCGCGCTGATGCCCGCGCGCGGCGCCGCGCTGCCCGCCCCCGACAAGAGCGTCGAGTCGGTGTGCCCGTACTGCGGCGTCGGCTGCCAGCTCATTTACCACGTGCGCGACGGACGCATCGCCTACGTCGAAGGCCGCGACGGCCCGGCCAACCACGGCCGGCTGTGCGTCAAGGGCCGCTACGGCTTCGACTACGTGCACCACCCGCAGCGGCTCGCGAAGCCGCTCGTGCGCCGCGCCGACGCGCCGCCGAAGGCCGCGATCGCGCGCGGCGAGTTCGCGATGGATCCCGAGCGCTGGCACGAGGTCTTCCGCGAGGCGACGTGGGACGAGGCGCTCGCGCTCGCCGGCGACGGCCTGCGCGCGATCCGCGACCGCCACGGGCCCAAGGCGCTCGCTGGCTTCGGCTCGGCCAAGGGCAGCAACGAGGAGGCGTACCTGTTCCAGAAGCTCGTGCGCACCGGCTTCGGCAGCAACAACGTCGACCACTGCACGCGGCTGTGCCACGCGTCGTCGGTCGTCGCGCTGCTCGAGGGCATCGGCTCGGGCGCGGTCAGCAACCCGGTGATGGACGTGATGCACGCCGAGGTCGTGATCCTGATCGGCGCCAACCCGACCGTGAACCACCCGGTGGCGGCCACCTGGATGAAGAACGCCGCGAAGACGGGCACGAAGCTGATCGTCTGCGACCCGCGGCGCAGCGAGCTGGCGCGCCACGCGCACCGCTTCCTGCAGTTCAACCCCGACACCGACGTCGCGCTGCTCAACGCGATGCTGCACGTGATCGTCACCGAGGGGCTGGTCGACGAGGGCTTCGTCGCCGCCCGCACGATCGGCGCCGACGAACTCAGGCGCAACGTCGAGGGCTACAGCCCCGAGGCCATGGCGCCGATCTGCGGCATCGACGCGGCGACGATCCGCGAGGTCGCGCGGCTGTACGCGACGTCGAAGGCGTCGATGATCCTGTGGGGCATGGGTATCAGCCAGCACGTGCACGGCACCGACAACGCGCGCTGCCTGATCGCGCTGGCGCTGCTGACGGGCCAGATCGGCCGCCCGGGCACCGGGCTGCACCCGCTGCGCGGGCAGAACAACGTGCAGGGGGCCTCCGACGCTGGCCTGATCCCGATGATGTACCCCGACTACCAGCGCGTCGACAACGCCGCTGCGCGCGAGCGCATCGCCCGCGTCTGGGGCGTGACGCCCGAAAGCCTCGACGACCGCCCCGGGCTGACCGTCGTCGAGGTCATGCACGCCGCGCTGCGCGGCGAGGTGCGCGGGATGTACATCATGGGCGAGAACCCGGCGATGTCCGACCCCGACGCGCAGCACGCGCGCGAGGCGCTCGCCGCGCTCGACCACCTCGTCGTGCAGGACATCTTCCTCACCGAGACGGCGTACCTCGCCGACGTCGTGCTGCCCGCGAGCGCCTTCCCCGAGAAGACCGGCACCTTCACCAACACCGACCGCCTCGTGCAGCTCGGCCGGCAGGCGATCGACCCGCCGGGCGACGCGCGGCAGGACCTGTGGATCATCCAGCAGATCGCGCAGCGCCTCGGCCTGGACTGGCGCTACGCCCACGTGCGCGACGTGTTCGACGAGATGCGCCGCACGATGCCGAGCATCGGCGGCATCACCTGGGAGCGGCTCGAACGCGAGCACGCGGTGACGTACCCCTGCCTGCACGAGGGCGATCCCGGCGAGCGCGTCGTGTTCACGCACGACTTCCCGCGCGAAGGCGGCAAGGCGCGCTTCGTGCCGGTGGACATCGTGCCCGCCGCCGAGCGCCCCGACGCCGAGTACCCGATGGTGCTGATCACCGGCCGCCAGCTCGAGCACTGGCACACCGGCAGCATGACGCGGCGCGCCGCGGTGCTCGACGCGATCGAGCCCGACCCCACCGCGCTGCTGCACCCGCTCGACCTCGACGCGATGGGCGCCAAGCCCGGCGACGTCGTCACGCTCACGACGCGGCGCGGCGCGGTGTCGCTGTACGCCCGCGCCGACGACGGCACGCCGCGCGGCGCCGTGTTCGTGCCGTTCTGCTACGTCGAGGCGGCGGTCAACGTGCTGACGAACCCGGCGCTCGACCCGTTCGCAAAGATCCCCGAGTTCAAGTACTGCGCGGTACGCGTGACGCCGGGCGGCCCGGCGCCCGTGCCGGCGAGCTACGGCGGCGGCCAGACGCTGCGGCGGATCGCGGGCGAACGCGCCGATGCGCTGGCCTGAACGCGCGGGCGCCCACCCGCGCCTCTGGCGCGCGGCGGGGCTGCTCGCGTGGGCCGTGCTGGCGACACCCGCGATCGCCGCGCCGGCGGCCGACCCACCGCCCGGCGTCGCAACCGAGATCGCCGCCGGCGTCTACGTCGTGCGCGGCGCCGCCGGCGAGGTCGCGCCGGCCAACCGCGGGCGCACCGGCAACGCCGGCTTCGTCGTCGGCGCGAGCGGCGTCGTCGCGATCGACAGCGGCACCTCGCACCGCCAGGGCCAGGCGCTGCTCGCGGCGATCGGGCAGGCGTCGCCGCTGCCGCTGCGCCGGCTCGTGCTGACGCAGGCGCGGCAGGAGTTCATCTTCGGCGCCGGGGCGTTCCGCGAGCGCGGCGTGCCGGTGCTGATGCACCGCGACGCCGCGCGCCTGATGGCCGCGCGCTGCGACCGCTGCCTGGCGACGCTGCGGCGCACGCTCGGCGACGACGAGATGCAGGGCACCGCGCTGCCCACGCCCGACCTGACGTTCACCGGCAGCGTCGACGTGTCCGTCGACGCCGAAGCCGGCGGCCGGCGGCTGCGCGTGCTCGACTTCGGGCTCGCGAGCGGCCCCGGCGCGGTCGCGGTGTTCGACGAGCGCAGCGGCGTGCTGTTCGCCGGCGGCCTGC
>CALIDR010000161.1 GCA_938022295.1 uncultured Burkholderiaceae bacterium | reverse complement strand
CTGACGGCGACCGTGCGGCTGCCGCTGGCCGACGTCGGCCCCGCGCGCTGACCGACAATCGCCGCCGATGACTGCGCATCCGACCGCGCCCGACGACGACCGCCCCCGCGTGCGCCTGGACAAGTGGCTGTGGGCGGCACGCCTGTACAAGACGCGCCAGCTCGCCGCCGACGAGGTCGCCCGTGGGCGGGTCGAGGTCAACGGCCAGCCGGCCAAGGCGTCGCGCGAGCTGCGCCCGGGCGACCGGGTGACGCTGCGCCAGGGGCCGGTGGAACGGGAAGTCGTCGTGCGCGGTCTGGCCACCGTGCGCGGTCCGGCGCCGGTGGCGCAGGCGCTGTACGAGGAGACCGCGGCCAGCGTCGCCGCGCGCGAGCGGGCGGCGCAGCTGCGGCGCCAGGGCGTCGAGCCGGCGCTCGCGATCGCCCACGGCCGGCCGACCAAGCGCGACCGCCGCGAGCTCGCGCGCACCCAGGTGGCCTGGCAGCGCTGGAGCGTGTCGATCGACGACACCTGAACGCCTCCGGGGCCGCGCGCGGCGTCTCGAAGCCGCGCCCGTCGCCGCCGCGCACGATGGCCCTCTTGAAAGCCGGGGCTTCGGCCCCAATTGCGCGCACGACGCCCGGTGAAGCACGGGCGAACCCGAACGCCCGCCACCTTCGCCACGATGCAGCCGAACGAACCGACGCCTCCCGATCCCGTCCCCGCCACCCCCGCCGCCGAGCCCGCCGGCGCGCCGGCCTCGGCCGAGCAGCGCTTGGCCGAACTCGAAGCCAAGCACGCCGAGATGGCCGACGCCTACCTGCGCGCCAAGGCCGAGGCCGAGAACACCCGCCGCCGCGCCGAGGAGGAGATCGCCAAGGCGCGCAAGTACGCCGTCGAGGCGTTCGCCGAGAGCCTGCTGCCGGTGCGCGACAGCCTCGAGGCCGCGATCGCGACGCCCAACGCCACCCCCGAGCAGATGCTCGAGGGCGTGCACGCGACGCTGCGCCAGCTGGTGCAGGCGCTCGAGCGCCACAAGGTGGTCGAGGTCAATCCCCCCGCGGGCACCCGCTTCGACCCCCACCAGCACCAGGCGATCAGCGTCGTGCCGTCCGACCAGGAGGCCAACACGATCGTCGCCGTCCTGCAGAAGGGTTACCTGATCGCCGACCGCGTGCTGCGGCCGGCGCTGGTCACCGTCGCCGGCGCGAAGTGACCGCGGCCATGACCCTGCGCGGCGCCGGGGCTTGAAAGCCGTCCGCCGCGCCGCAAACTGCAGCACATCCGAATTCCGCATCCAGGAGTCCAAGCATGGGAAAGATCATCGGCATCGACCTCGGCACCACGAACTCGTGCGTGGCGATCATGGAGGGCAACACGCCCAAGGTCATCGAGAACAGCGAGGGCGCGCGCACGACGCCGTCGATCGTGGCCTACCAGGAGGACGGTGAGATCCTCGTCGGTGCCAGCGCCAAGCGCCAGGCGGTGACGAACCCGAAGAACACGCTGTTTGCCGTCAAGCGCCTGATCGGACGCAAGTTCACCGAGAAGGAGGTGCAGAAGGACATCGACCTGATGCCCTACAAGATCGTGCCCGCCGACAACGGTGACGCCTGGGTCGAGGTGCGCGGCAAGAAGCTCGCGCCGCCGCAGGTCAGCGCGGAAGTCCTGCGCAAGATGAAGAAGACGGCCGAGGACTACCTCGGCGAGCCGGTGACCGAAGCCGTGATCACGGTGCCGGCGTACTTCAACGACAGCCAGCGCCAGGCGACCAAGGACGCCGGCCGCATCGCGGGCCTGGAAGTCAAGCGCATCATCAACGAGCCCACCGCCGCGGCGCTCGCCTTCGGCCTCGACAAGGCCGGCAAGGGCGACCGCAAGATCGCCGTCTACGACCTCGGCGGCGGCACGTTCGACATCTCGATCATCGAGATCGCCGACGTCGACGGCGAGAAGCAGTTCGAGGTGCTGTCGACCAACGGCGACACGTTCCTCGGCGGCGAGGACTTCGACCAGCGCATCATCGACTACATCGTCACCGAGTTCAAGAAGGAACAGGGCGTCGACCTGACGAAGGACGTGCTCGCGCTGCAGCGGCTGAAGGAAGCAGCCGAGAAGGCGAAGATCGAGCTGTCCAACAGCACGCAGACCGACATCAACCTGCCCTACATCACGGCCGACGCGAGCGGGCCGAAGCACCTGAACATCAAGCTCACGCGCGCCAAGCTCGAGGCCCTGGTCGAGGACCTGATCGAGCGCACGATCGAGCCGTGCCGCATCGCGATCAAGGACGCCGGCGTCAAGACGAGCGAGATCGACGACGTGATCCTGGTCGGCGGCATGACGCGCATGCCCAAGGTGCAGGAGAAGGTCAAGGCCTTCTTCGGCAAGGAGCCGCGCAAGGACGTCAACCCCGACGAGGCGGTGGCGATCGGCGCCGCGATCCAGGGCGCCGTGCTCGGCGGCGAGCGCAAGGACGTGCTGCTGCTCGACGTCACGCCGCTGTCGCTGGGCATCGAGACGCTGGGCGGCGTGATGACCAAGATGATCAAGAAGAACACCACGATCCCGACCAAGTACACGCAGGTGTTCTCGACCGCCGACGACAACCAGCCGGCGGTGACGATCAAGGTCTACCAGGGCGAGCGCGAGATGGCCGCGGGCAACAAGAGCCTGGGCGAGTTCAACCTCGAGGGCATCCCGCCGGCACCGCGCGGCGTGCCGCAGATCGAGGTCACGTTCGACATCGACGCCAACGGCATCCTGCACGTCAGCGCCCGCGACAAGGGCACCGGCAAGGAGAACAAGATCACGATCAAGGCCAACTCCGGGCTGACCGAGGCCGAGATCGAGAAGATGGTCAAGGACGCCGAGCTCAACGCCGCCGAGGACCACCGCAAGTTCGAGCTCGCGCAGGCGCGCAACCAGGCCGACGCGATGGTGCACAGCGTGCGCAAGAGCCTCGCCGAGTACGGCGACAAGCTCGACGCCGGCGAGAAGGAGAAGATCGAGACGGCGCTGAAGAACGCCGAGACCGCGATCAAGGGCGACGACAAGGCCGACATCGAGAAGGCCACCGAAGCGCTGATGGCGGCGAGCCAGAAGCTCGGCGAGAAGATGTACGCCGACGCGCAGGCCGCCGCCGGCGCGGCCGGCGGTGCGCAGGAGGCGCCGCAGCCCGAAGCCAAGCCGGCCGACGACAACGTGGTCGATGCCGAGTTCAAGGAAGTGAAGAAATGACGGATGACCGATGACGCCGCCGCTTTGCGTCGGCCATGACGAATGAAGCGCGGTCACCGGAAACTGCCGGTGTGGACGGCCTCGATCGATCTGGTCGAGGCCGTTTACGCGCTGACGGCGCGCTGGCCCGACCATGAGCGGTTCGGCCTGACGGCGCAGGCCAGACGCGCGGCGACCTCCGTGCCGTCCAACATTGCCGAAGGAGCGGCGAGGCGTGGCACGGCCGAACTCGTGCAATTCCTCCACGTGGCCAGCGGCTCGCTCGCGGAGCTGGACACGCAGCTCGAAGTCGCTCGCCGCTTAGGCTACTGCGGCACGGCGGCGGCGGACGTGCAGGCGCGCATCGACAATGTCCACGGTCAGTTGCTCGGCCTGCTGTCGTCACTGAAACGGCGACCCCGCTGAACCTCCACTCATCCGTCATTCGTCATCCAAGAAATGGCCAAGCGCGACTACTACGACGTCCTCGGCGTACCGAGGAACGCCTCGGACGACGACATCAAGAAGGCCTACCGCAAGCTGGCCATGAAGTTCCACCCTGACCGCAACCAGGGTGACGAGGCGAAAAAGGCCGAGGAGAAGTTCAAGGAGGCCAAGGAGGCCTACGAGATGCTCTCCGACCCGCACAAGCGCGCGGCCTACGACCAGTTCGGCCACGCCGGGGTCGACCCGAACATGGCCGGCGGCGGCTTCCGTCCCGGCGCGGGCCCGGAGGGCTTCGGGGGCTTCGCCGAGGCGTTCGGCGACATCTTCGGCGACCTGTTCGGCGGCGCGGCCGCGGGCGGGCGGCGCGGCGGCGGCAAGCAGGTCTACCGCGGCGCCGACCTGAGCTACGCGATGGAGATCACGCTCGAGGAGGCGGCGCACGGCAAGGACACGCAGATCCGCATCCCGAGTTGGGACCGCTGCGACACCTGCCACGGCAGCGGCGCCAAGCCCGGCACGAGCGCGAAGACCTGCCCGACCTGCAACGGCGCCGGCTCGGTGCACCTGCGCCAGGGCTTCTTCAGCATCCAGCAGACCTGCCCGCAGTGCCACGGCAGCGGCAAGATCATCCCCGACCCCTGCACGGCGTGCGGCGGCGCCGGGCGGATCAAGAAGCAGAAGACGCTCGAGGTCAAGATCCCGGCCGGGATCAACGAGGGCATGCGCATCCGCTCGGCCGGCAACGGCGAGCCGGGCACCAACGGCGGCCCGCCGGGCGACCTCTACATCGAGATCCGGATCAGGCAGCACGAGATCTTCGAGCGCGACGGCGACGACCTGCACTGCACGGTGCCGGTGAGCATGACCACCGCCGCGCTCGGCGGCACGATCGAGGTGCCCACGCTCGGCGGCAAGGCCGAGATCGAGCTGCCCGAGGGCACGCAGCACGGAAAGACGTTCCGCCTGCGCGGCAAGGGCATCAAGGGGATCCGTTCCAGCTACCCGGGCGACCTGTACTGCCACGTCGCGATCGAGACGCCGGTGAAGCTCACCGAGCACCAGCGCAAGCTGCTGAAGGAGCTCGACGAGAGCTTCCGCAAGGGCGGCGACCGCCACTCGCCGAACGCCAAGAGCTGGACCGACCGCGTCAAGGATCTCTTCAAGTAGCCCGGCGCCCCGCGCCGCGTCAGGCGAAGAGGTCGCGCTGGTGAGGCGGCGCCTCGTCGGCGCGCGCGGCGGCGGGCGCCGGCGGCCGGAACGCCGAGGCGTCGAGCTCGAACGCGCGGCGGGCAAGGCCGAGCCGCGCCGCCGCCTTGTCCAGCCGCTGGCGCAGCAGTTGCGCCCACACGCCCTGCCCCGTCATCCGGCTGCCGAAGTTCGGGTCGTTGTCGCGGCCGCCGCGCATCTCGCGCACGCGCGCCATCACGCGCGCCGCGCGCGCGGGGAAGTGGCGCTGCAGCCAGTCCTGGAACAGCGGGTTGACATCCCACGGCAGGCGCAGCACGATGCTGAAGGCCGCCGTCGCTCCGGCGGCGGCGGCGGCTTGCAGGATGCGCTCGAGCTCGGGCTCGTTGACGAACGGAATCACCGGCGAGACGCTCACCCCCACCGGCACGCCAGCGCGGGCCAGCGCCTCGATCGTGCGCAGGCGCCGGTGCGGGGCGGCGGCGCGCGGCTCCATCGCGCGGGCGAGCGCCGCGTCGAGCGTCGTCAGCGACACGTAGACGGCGGCGCGGCGCGCGCGGCCCATCGGCGCGATCAGGTCGAGGTCGCGCTCGACGCCGGAGGACTTGGTGACGATCGCGAACGGGTGCGCGCAGGCGGCGAGCACCTCGATGACGCCGCGCGTGATGCGCAGCCGCCGCTCGGCGGGCTGGTAGGCGTCGGTGGCCGAACCGATGTTGATCAGCGACGGCTGGTAGGCGCGGCTGGCGAGCGCCTCGCGCAGGCGCTCGGCGGCGTTGACCTTGGCGACGATGCGGGTCTCGAAGTCCAGCCCCGGCGAGAGGTTCAGGTAGCCGTGCGTCGGCCGCGCGTAGCAGTAGATGCAGCCGTGCTCGCAACCGCGGTAGGGATTGATCGAGAGGTCGAAGCCGATGTCGGGCGAATCGTTGCCGGCCAGGATCGAGCGCACGCGCTGCTCGATCACGGTGGTCGCGGGCGCGACGCGCTCCTCGACCGCGATCTGGTCGACCGTGCCCCAGCCGTCGTCGAAAGGTTCGCGCGTGTCGGCCGCAAAGCGGTGGCGGATCGACCAGTCGGTGCCGCGCCCCTTGATGTCGCGGCGCAAGGCAACTAACGGTACGGTGGCGACGGTCGGCAGCGACTGCATACTGTACGTTTATACAGTCTACATGCACCGATGTCCAGCGGTCGACGCTGCGTGCGCGCTCGGCCCCATGGGCCGGACGAGAAAAATCCCCACGAGCCCGGGGCTGGCGGGGATCGTCGTCGTGGTGGGCAGTGCAGGGTTCGAACCTGCGACCCCTGCCGTGTGAACGCAAATTCCACGGCCCAGACCACCTTCCCCAACATTCCCGTCCAGTCCCGCTGGACTCCAGATTCTTCAATTGAATCAAGGACTTATCAACCTGTCA
>CALIDR010000160.1 GCA_938022295.1 uncultured Burkholderiaceae bacterium | reverse complement strand
GGCGAGACGTACGTCGCGCCGGCGGGCGGCCCGGCCTCGACCGCGGCGCAGATCACGCTGCGGCCCGGCATCGTCGACTTCACGAACCCGCAGTTCGGTCCCGCGGCGACGACCGGCTCGCTGCAGGTGCAGCTGTGGGCGGTGGCGGGGGACTACCGCGGCGGACAGATCAACGGCCACGTGATGGCCACCTACCGGGTTCGCTTCAGCGACGGCAGCACGCAGCTGCGCAACGGCTTCCGCTCCGACCTCGGCACGCTGACCCTGGCCGGCCGCACGCCGCCGCGCGGCGACTACTGCCTCGTCATCACGCTCGAGGAGTACGACACGCGCAACTGCTCGTCGTCCGACGGCTTCTGCATCGTCGACTGGTTCCAGTTCGGCGGCCCGGCGCGCTTCTACTGACGCGCGGCGCCGGCCTCAAGCCCGCGGCGGCGGCCCGAACCTGCGCGGCGGCTTCTCGGCGCGCTCGTACAGCGGCTGCACGCGCGGCAGCACGGCCTGCATGTCGCGGATGCGCGTCTGGCCGGCCGGGTGGGTGGATAGGAACTCGGGCGGCGCGCCGCGGTTGGCTTCCAGCATCTTCTGCCACAGCGTGACGCCGGCTTCGGGCCGGTAGCCGGCGCGCGCGGCGAGGTCGAGGCCGACGAGGTCGGCTTCGCTTTCGTCCTCGCGGCTGAACTTGAGCGTCAGCAGCTGGCCGCCCATGTGGAGCATCGTGTCGCCCACCGCGCCCAGGCCGAGCAGCGACGACACGATGCCCGCGCCCACGCGCGTGGCCGCCGTCTTGCCCATGCGCTCGCGGGCGTGCTCGCGCAGCGCGTGGGCCATCTCGTGGCCCATGATCATCGCGACCTCGTCGTCGTCGAGCTGCAGCCGGTGCAGGATGCCCCAGTAGAAGGCGATCTTGCCGCCGGGCATGCAGAAGGCGTTGATCTGGCTGCTGCCGATCAGGTTGACTTCCCACTGCCATTGGCGCGCGCGCGGGTTCCACGGCGCGCAGAACGGGATGATGCGGTCGGCGATCGCGCGCAGCCGGATCACCTGCGGGTGGTCGGCCGGCGCCAGCGCGCGCTGCTGCGCGGCCTGGCGCGTCATCTGCTGGTACTGCTGCGCCGCGGCGGCCTCGACCTGCTCGGCGGGCACCAGGCGGGCGAAGCGCGACGTGCCGCCCACTTCGCCGCGCAGGCCGTCGGCGCCCTGCTGGGCGAGTGCTGGCGCCACCGCGCCGGTGGCCAGCGCCGCGGTGAACAGGCGCCGGCCGTGCAGCGCGCAGCGGCAGCCGCGCCGGTGCGCCAGCGGCGGCACGGGCACGTCGGCGTCGGTGCGGAAGGCGGCAGTGTTCATGACCGAATCGGACCGCGGCGGGAAGTGGGGGTTCCGCGGCCGATTTCGAGGGGTCGCCATGGGGCGGTGCATCCGCGTCAATCGTCGGCCGCGCCGCGCGTGGCGGGGTCGACCTCGAGCGCGCGCACCGGCGCGCGCAGCAGCCACAGCAGCACCAGCGCCGGCAGCGCGGCGACGGTGCTGACGACGAAGAACGTCGGCCAGCCGATGCTCTCGGCGAGCACGCCCGCCAGCGGCCCCACCCACACCCGCCCGACCGAGGCGAACGCGCTCAGCAGCGCGAACTGGGTGGCCGTGAAGCGCTGGTTGCACAGGCTCATCAGGAACGCGACGAAGGCCGCCGTGCCCATGCCGCCGGAGATGTTCTCGAACGCGATCACCATCAGCAGCCCGCCGTCCACGCGCGTGGGCTGGGCGAGCGAGACGAAGCCCCAGTCGAACGCCGGCAGGTCCAGCCCCGGCAGCACGTCGCGGCCGTTGACGGCGAGCCACCAGAAGCCGAGGTTGCTCACCATCTGCAGGATGCCGAACAGCATCAGCGCGCGCCACAGGCCGAGCTTGATCATCAGCGCGCCGCCCAGCAGCGCGCCGCCGATCGTCAGCCACAGCCCGATCACCTTGTTGACGACGCCGACCTCGGCCGAGCCGTAGGCCATCGCCTTGAGCAGGAACGGCGTCATCAGCGAGCCGGCGAAGGCGTCGCCGAGCTTGTAGAGCACGATGAAGGCGAGAAAGCCCCAGGCGCCGTTCTGGCTGAAGTAGTTCGCCAGCCCGTCGAGCAGGGTCTGGAAGCGCGCCCGGCGCGCCGCCCACGCCGCCAGCGGCAGCGTCACCGCGATGCCCATCAGCAGCGCCAGCAGGTCGATCCAGCGCTGGCGCAGCGTCGGGGCGAGCGCCGTGCCTTCGAGCCACGGGCCGAGCAGCGCGCCGGCCAGCGGCACGCCGAGGCGGTCGGTCAGCAAGTAGCCCACCGCCACCGCGGCGGCGACGGCGAAGAAGCCGGCGATGTCGTGGCGCGCCAGCGTCGGCGGCGCCGTCGGGCGCGGCACCTTGGGCAGGATCGTCGCCGAGAGCACCGCCGCGCCCACCATCAGCGCGGCCATCAGTCGGTAGACCTCGGGCCAGGTCCAGCCGGCGCCGCCGGCGGCGTTGGCGGGGTCGGTCCAGATGAAGGCCACGCCGCCGGAGACGATCATCGCCAGCCGGTAGCCGAGCACGTTCAGCGACGAGCCGAGGCCGCGTTCGGCCGCCGGCAGCAGGTCGGTGCGGTAGGCGTCGATCACGACGTCCTGCGACGCCGAGACGAACGCCAGCGCCACCGCCAGCAGCGCGAAGACCTGCAGCGCGCCGGTGGGCGAGATGTGCGACAGCAGCCATAGCACGCCGGCCAGCGCGAGCTGGGTGGCCACCAGCCAGCCGCGGCGCCTGCCGAGCCACGGCAGGTCGAAGCGGTCCATCAGCGGCGCCCAGAGGAACTTGAACGTGTAGGGCAGGCCGACGAGGCTCAGGAAGCCGATCGTCGCCACGTCCAGCCCCTCGAGCGTCATCCAGGCCTGCAGCGCCTGGCCCGTGAGCGCCAGCGGCAGTCCCGACGCGAAGCCGAGCAGCGTGACGACGAGCAGCCGGTGCGCGGCGGCGGCCCGCTGCACCGTCGTGCGCTGCGCCGGGGCAGGAGCGGCTGTGGGCAGGCGCGCGCGCTCGGGCAGGGGCATCGCTCCCATTCTAGGGAGCGGGTGGGGGTGCCCCCCGGCGCGCGCCTCAGCTGCTGGGGTTCAGGCTGTGGGCGTCAGGCGGTGGGCGTCAGGCGGTGGGCGCGGCGCTGTGGCGGGTGCGCGTCGGCCCAGCGGCCGAGGCGCTCGAACGCGGCGTCGAGTGCGGCGGCCACGGCGCGCGCGAATCCGGCGCGCAGGCCGGCCGCAGCGCGCTTCGGCGCGGCGGCGGGCGAAGTCGGCAGCGGGCGGCAGGTGGCGTTCATGGCGGCATCTCCTGGGGCGAGGGGCATCGCGTCGGTGCGAGACCACAATCTAGGGAGGATCGATCGTGCAGACAATGGCCATCCGTGCAGTCGAAATCTGCAAGGATGCACAGATCGGAGACGGCATGAACCGCGAGCTCGACTGGAGCGACCTGCGCGTGGCGCTGGCGGTGGGCCAGCTCGGCTCGCTGACGGCGGCGGCGCAGCAGCTCGCCGTCAACCACACGACGGTGCTGCGCCGGCTGGCGGCGCTCGAGGCGCAGCTCGGCGCGCGGCTGTTCGAGCGCTCGCGCCGCGGCGCCGTGCCGACCGAGGCCGGCCGCATCGTGATCGAGCACGCGCGCCGCATGGCCGACCAGGCCGACGAGGTCGAGCGCCAGGTGCTCGGCCGCGACCGCGAGCTGACCGGCCTGCTGCGCGTGACGACGGCGTTCGTGATCATGGGGCACCTGCTGCCGCAGCCGCTGGCGGACTTCGCGCGTGCGTACCCGGGCATCGAGGTCGAGGTGGTCGAGAACGCGTTCCTCGTCGACCTCGCGCGCCGCCACGCCGCGCAGGCCGCCACCTGGGGCCGGCTCGAGGCCGACGTGGCGCTGCGCATCTCGTCGCAGGTCGCCGAGCACCTCGTGGGCCGCCAGCTCGGCCCGACGCACTGCCGCGTCTACGCGCTGCGCGGCGCGCCGCACCTGCCGCAGACGGTCACGCCGATCGCCGAGCTGCTGCGCGACGCGCCGTGGGTGGCGTTCGAGCGCGACGTCACCCACCGCGTCTACGACCGCTGGATGCGCGCCCGGCTGGCCGACGCGCAGGTGCGCGTGCGGGTGGACATCTTCAACGCCGTGGCGGCGATGCTCGCCACCGGCATCGGGGTGGGCGTGCTGCCGACGTTCATGGCGCCGCAGCACCCCGAGCTCGTCGCCGTGTCGGACGTGCTGCCCGAGCTGTCGGTGCCGGTATGGATGCTGACCCACCCCGACCTGCGCCAGACGGCGCGCGTGCGCGCCTTCATGCAGCACGTGGGCGACGCCGTCGCCGCACGGCTGGCCGCCGCGGCCGCGGGCTGAGCGCGCCTTGCCGACGGGCCGCAGGGGCTTGCGGGCCTGCCAGAATCGCGGCCCATGGCGCGACCCGAATTCACCTGCACCGTGCGCACCCAGCACCTGCCCGAGCAGTCGGAGGGCGGCGTGCACGCCTTCGCGTACACCGTGACGATCACCAACACCGGCGACGTCACGGCGCAGCTCGTCGCGCGCCAGTGGCTGATCACCGACGGCGACGGCCGCACCGAGGAGGTCCGCGGGCTCGCGGTGGTCGGCCACCAGCCGGTGCTCAAGCCCGGCGAGGTCTTCGAGTACACGAGCTGGACGCGGCTGGCCACGGCCAGCGGGTCGATGCGCGGCACGTACTACTGCATGACGGAGGACGCGCACCCGTTCGAGGCCGTCGTGCCCGAATTCGTGCTCGTGCGCCCGGGCGACCTGCACTGACGTTGCGGTGAGCGCCGTTCCCGCCCCGCCCGCGGCGGCCGGCACGCGCCGGGCCGCGAAGTGGGACCTGACGGCGCTGCTCAATGCCGCCGACCCGCGCGCGCCGCTCGCCGAGCGGCACCTGTGGCTGGTGCGGCTGACCGAGTGGCTGCGCTCGGACCCCGGCGTCGAGCGCGACGCCGAGCAGACGCCGCTGCCGGTGCTGCGCCTGCGCCACCTGCTCAACGTGCTCGAACGCCACGCCGAGCACCGCGAGCGCGTCGTCGGCCTGCTGGCGCGGTTCTGGGGCGAGATCGACGTCGCCTCGCTGTTCGCCGAGATCGGGCACGGGCAGCGCATGTCGCTGTTCGCCGAGCTGCGCCAGCGCCTCGCGCTGCGCCTGCTGCCGGCCACGCCCGAGACGCGCGACCTGTCGGAGCTGTTCGCGCTGCTGTTCCCGGCGCCGGGCGACGCGGCCTGGCTGCGCGCCGTCGACGAGCCGACGCTGCTGCGCTTGGTCGACCTCGCGCGCGCCAGCGTGCCCGCGGCCGAAGGCGATCCGCAGCGCTGGCGCGGCCCGCTGCTGCAGGCGGCGACCTTCCTCGCCACCGGCATCGCGGCGTCGGGCTTCGCCGCGCCGCTGCGCCTGCGGATGGACGCCGAGCGCGTGGCCGCCGATCCGTTCCGCCAGCTCGTGCCGGCCACCGAGGCGCTGCTCGGCGCCCTGCGCGAGGGCGACGAGGCGCGCGCGCTGGGCGGCATGCCGTACCTGCACGCGCTGCTGGACACCTGCGGCGAGGCGGCCGACAGCGTGTACCGCCACCTCGAGGACCACGGCGTGTCGGTCGACATCGTCTACGAGGTCGAGCAGATCAAGTCGCGGCTCGGGCGCCTGCGCGACGTGCTCGCCTGCCTGGTGTCGCCCGCGGCGGCGCGCGACGTCGCGCGCATGCTGGCCGACCTCGCCGACGTCGCCCAGCGCCGGCGCAGCATCCGCTCGCTGCTGGCGCGCCACTACTCGCTGCTCGCGCGCAAGATGACCGAGCGCCACGCCGAGGTCGGCAGCCACTACATCACCCGCGACCGCGCCGAGTACCGCCACATGCTGCACGCCGCCGCCGGGGGTGGCGCGGTGATCGCGGCGACGACGTACGTCAAGTTCGCCGTCGCCGCCGCCGGCTTCGGGCTGCTGTGGACCGGCTTCTGGGCCGGCGTCAACTACGCGCTGAGCTTTCTCGTCGTGATGCTGCTCGGCTACACGGTGGCCACGAAGCAGCCGGCGATGACGGCGCCGGCGATGGCCGCGCGCCTGCAGCGCCAGATGGGCGACGACGCGATCGAGGGCTTCGTCGACGAGGTCACGCACCTGATCCGCTCGCAGGCGGCGGGCATCTTCGGCAACCTCGCGCTCGTGTTCCCGCTCGTGCTCGCGGTGCAGCTGGCCTGGCGGCTCGCGTTCGGCGCCCCGCTGGTCGGCGAGGCGAAGGCCGAGTACGTGCTGCACTCGCTGACGCTGCTCGGGCCGACGGCGCTGTTCGCCGTCTTCACCGGCGTGCTGCTGTTCGCCAGCTCGCTCGTCGCCGGCTGGGTCGAGAACTGGTTCGTGTTCCACCGCCTCGACAGCGCGATCGCGCACCACCCGCGCATCGTCGACCGTCTCGGTGCCGCCCGCGCGCGGCGCTGGGCGGCGTGGTGGCGGCGCAACGTCTCGGGCGTGGCGGCCAACGTCTCGCTCGGCATGATGCTCGGCCTCGTGCCGGCGCTGCTGGCGATCGCGGCGCTGCCGGTCGAGGTGCGGCACGTCACGCTGTCCACCGGCCAGCTCGCCGCGGCGGTGGGCGCGCTCGGCTGGGAGGTCTTCGCGCTGCCGGCGTTCTGGTGGTGCGCGGCCGGCATCGCCGTCACCGGCGTGCTCAACGTGACCGTCAGCTTCTACCTCGCGTTCAAGCTGGCGCTGCGCGCGCAGCAGGTCGAGGTCCGCGAGCGTGCCCGCATCGCGCGCGCGGTGCGCCGGCGGCTGCGGCGCGAGCCGCTGAGCTTCCTGCTGCCCGCCCGCGGATGACGCGCGGTGCGGCGGTCAGCGCGGGGCGTCGTCGCCCGGGGGCGGGTCGCCGTCGGTGCGCCGCTCGCCGCGCCGGCGGCCGGAGAACATCGTCCACCAGACGATGAAGATCAGCAGCGCCAGCGCCGCCAGCGCTTCGAGGAAGATCACCCACATCGTCTCGGCCCCTGACCGCAGGCGGCGCCGCCGCTTCGGCGCGGCCGCCGCGATTCTAGGAACCCTCGTCGGCTGCGCCGCCCCGCTGCCCGCGCCGCCCTCGGAAGCGCCGGCCGCGCCGCCACCGGTGGCCGCCGAGCCGCGGCCCGTGGCGCCGGCGGCCGCGCCGATCGTGCGCGAAGCGTCGCGCTGGGTGCCGGTGGCGTGGTCCGACCTGCCGGACTGGGAGGGCGACGCCGTGGCCGCCGCCTGGCCCGCGCTGCTGCGCGGCTGCGAGCGTGCGCCGCCGGCGTGGTCGGCCCTGTGCGCGCAGGCGCTGCTGACCGAGCCTGGCGACGACGCCGCCACCCGCGCCTGGCTGATGCGCCACCTGCAGCCGCTGCGCGTCGAGGCGCCCAACGGCCGCGCCGAGGGGCTGATCACCGGCTACTTCGAGCCGCTGATCGAGGCCCGCCGCCGCCCGGACGCCGTGTTCCGCGTCGCGCTGCACGCGCCGCCGGCGGACCTGGCGAGCCGGCGCCCGTACTGGACGCGGCGCCAGCTCGACACGCTGCCGGCGGCGCGCGCGGCGCTCGGCGGGCGCGAGATCGCGTGGGTGGCCGACCCGCTGGACGCGCTGCTGCTGCAGATCCAGGGCTCGGGGCGGCTGCGCATCACGGAGCCCGACGGCCGCGTGCAGACGGTGCGGCTGGCGTTCGCCGGCCACAACGACCAGCCCTACGGCTCGGTCGGGCGCTGGCTGATCGAGCAGGGCCAGATGACGGCCGACCAGGCGTCGTGGCCGGCGATCAAGGCCTGGGCGCAGCGCAACCCGCGGCGCGTCGACGAGATGCTGTGGTCCAACCCGCGCGTCGTCTTCTTCCGCGAGGAGCCGCTGCCCGACCCCGGCGACGGCCCGCGTGGGGCGATGGGCGTGCCGCTGACGCCCGGGCGCTCGATCGCCGTCGATCCGAAGAGCGTGCCCTACGGCACGCCGGTGTGGATCGACACCACCGAGCCGCTGTCGGCCACGCCGCTGCGCCGCCTCGTGCTGGCGCAGGACACCGGCAGCGCGATCGTCGGCGCCGTGCGCGCCGACTACTTCTGGGGCTGGGACGGCGATGCCGAAGCGCAGGCCGGCCGCATGAAGCAGCCGCTGCGCATGTGGGTGTTGTGGCCGAAGGAGCGGGCGGACTGACGCACCGGCCGCTCGTCCTGCCCTCAGCGGCAGGGGATGTCGGGCGGGTTCCAGTCCTCGACCGCGCCGCGGGCGTCGAGCTGGCGGATCGTCGTGCCGCACAGGCGCGCGCTGCGGTCCTGCAGGCGCTTGGTCACGTCGACCGCCTTCCAGTCCGGGTTGCGCTGGCGCACCAGCGCCGCGACGCCGGCGGCCAGCGGCGTGGCCATCGACGAGCCGCTCCACACTGCCCACTGGCCGCCGGGCATCGCGCTGGTGACGAACTCGCCCGGCGCGGCGAGCTGCACCCACGCGCCGCGGGTGGCGAGGCCCGCCAGCTGGCGCGTCTCGGTGCTGGCGGTGATCGCGAGCTGGCCTTCGGCCGCCTCGGCGGCGGGGTACTCCTTCGTCGTCGTGCCGCTGTTGCCGGCGCCGGCCATCACGACGACGCCGCCGCGCGCGTCGCAGCGGTCGCGGTCGGCCTGGAAGCCGGGGTCGGAGTAGTCGTCGTCGTCCTCGTCGTCGTCGTCGTCGCTGCAGGTGGCCAGCTCGATCGCGATGTCGAGCAGCCGGGTCTTGCGCGTCGTGCCGAGGCTGAGGTTGATCACGTGCGCGCCGTCGTCGGTGAACGGGTTGCCGTCGGGGTCGACGGCCCACATGATCGCCTCGGCCAGCACCCAGACGTTGCCGCGCCCACTCGGGTCGAGCACGCGCACCGGCAAGATGCGCGCGCGCGGCGCGGCCAGCGCGACCAGCCCGGCCACGTGCGTGCCGTGGCCCCAGCCGGCGTCCTCGGGTCCGCCTTCCTCGCTCGGGTTGCCGTCGTTGCCGACGAAGTCACGCCCGAGCAGGCGGCCGTCGGCGGTACGCGCGAGCCGGCCCTGGAACAGGGGGTGGTGAACGTCGATGCCGGTGTCGAGCACGGCCACGCGCACGCCGTCGCCGCGCGCGAGCTGGTGCGCCTCGGGCAGCCGGATCGCGTGCAGCGCCCACTGGCTGGCGTAGGTGTCCTGGCTGCCGCCGATCGCCCAGACGACGTTGCGCCGCCGGCTCTCGGGCGCCTGGCTCTCGAAGTTGCGCTCGGCGAAGCGCACCCGCGGGTCGGCGCCGAGCGCGGCGAGCGCGTCGGCGATGCTGACGCCGGCGGCCACGCGCATGCGCCAGATCGGGCGCTGGCCCCACTGGCGCAGCACGGTCAGGCGGTACTGGGTCGCGATCGTCGCCGGGCTGACGCCCCTCTCGAGCATCAGCACGATCTCGCGGCCGACCGGCACGTCGGCCTGCGCGGTGGCGAGGCCCGGCCAGCCGGCGGCCAGCGCGAGCAGCAGCGCAGCGCCGATGCGCCGCCAGGGCAATAAGAGGGTGCGCATCATGGGGCTCCTTCGGGCGTTGTCGATGCGTCGCGGGAACGCCCCACACAGAGCCGCCCGGCAGCCCGGAAAATACCTCAGCGGGTCGCCGACCCCCCTGCGCGCCGACAAAAGGCGCGCCGGTGGTCCACCCGCCCTAGCCGCGGCCATGGACTGCGAACGCGGCCCAGGTGGCGGGATGCGCGCCGCCGGCCGCCAGGGCGCGCTGCGCGGCGGCCAGTGCCGCGGCTGGCGCCAGGCCGGCGCGCAGCCCGGTCGCGAACGTCGCCATCAGGTCGGCGGTGGCGCCGTCGTCGGCCGTCCACAGCGACGCGACGACGCTCGGCACCCCGCCGAGCAGGAAGCCGCGCACGAGGCCGACCGCCTCGTCGCCGGGTGCCACCTGCGCCACCGCGGTGTCGCAGGCGCTGAGCGTGACGAGACCGGCGCGCCACGCGAGCGCGGCGGCGTCGACCATCGTCAGCGCGCCGTCGGCGAGCACGAGCGACGAGAACGCGGGGTTGTCGGCGCGGAAGCGTGCGTGGCACGCGAGGTGCACGAGGTCGGCGTGCGGCGCGCGCGTGCACACGGCGTCGACGGTTGCCGTGGCGCCTTCCAGCACGTCGGCGCCGCCGCCCCAGGCGGCGGCGACGGCGGCCACCTCCCGGCCGACCTGCGGCAGGCCGGGGCCGTGGCCGACGACGAGCGCGCGGTCCAGCGGCGCGGCGGGGGCCTCGCACGCGGCGCGCCACCACGCGGCGCTCGGCGCCAGCGACAGCTCGAAACGTTCGACGAGCCATTGCCGGCCATCGTGCAGCGCCGCGAACGGCACGTAGTGCAGCTGGCGATGCGGCACCAGCACGAGCGCGCGACAGCCGCGCAGCAGCGGCTCGAGCGGCGCGACGAGCAGCCGGTACAGCGCGTGCAGGCGGTGGCGGGCACGCGCGAGGCGCTGCTCGCCGTGGCCGGTGGGCGCCGCCGCGGCGAAGCGCACGGCGTCGATCTGGAACCGCGCCTGCGCGAGCGCGGCGTCGAGCTCGGCGACGCCGCCGCCGGCGACGTGAACCGCATCGGCGGTGACGACGACGGCTCGCCAGCAGGCGCCGACGCGGCGCGCCTCGTCGACGTGGAACTCGACCAGCGCGGTCGCCGGCGGCATCGCTCGCTGGAGCTCGCGCAGCGAGGTGTCGGCGTCGACCCGGGACTCTTCCTCGCGGCGGCCGCCGGCCACCGCCAGGCGGGTTCGGCGCCGGGCCTCGGCAAGCTCGCGCTCGGCGGCCAATGCCTGGCGTTCGAAGTCGGCCGCCCGCACGGGATCGTCGTCGCCGGCGAGCGCCTGGTGCCATTGGTGATAGATCCAGTTCAGCCGCGTGCGCAGGACGGCGGCCGCGGCGTCGTGCGCCACCGCCTCGCCCACCCGTGGTGCGCGCCGCGGCAGACCGAGGGCGCGCGAGCGCGCGCGCTCGATGGCGTGCCACAGGCGCCGCAGCGCGCCGGGATCGATGTCGACGGCTGCCGCCTCCAGCCGCACGAGGGCGTCGTAGGGCGCCTGCTTGTCGACGCCGAACCCGGTGCGCAGGTCGTCGCCGGCCAGCGTGCTGCGCAGCGCGTCGGTCTGGTCGGTGGCGCGGCGGTACGCGGCCGCCGCGGCGTCGGCGTCACCCTGGCGCTCGAGCGCCTCGCCGAGCAGCGCCTCGCTCGCTGCCAGCGCGGCGCCGAGACCCAGCCGCGCCGCTTCGTCGGCCAGCGCGCGCAGCGCCGCGGCGGCGCCGGCGGCGTCGCCGAGCGCTAGCCGTGCCGCTGCCGCCAGCCGGCGCGCGTCGAGCGCCCAGCCGACGATGCCGGCGTCCCGGAACGCCGGCGCCGCGCCTTCGGCGGCGTCGAGCGCGAGCGCCGCTTCGCCGGCGTCGAGGGCGAGCGCGGCGCGCCGCAGGTCCGCCAGCGCCACGCCGAGCGGGTTGGCGAGGGCCTCGAACCCCGCGCGGGCAGCGTCGAGCGCGCGCATCGCATCGGCGCGGCGGCCCTGCCCGGCGAGCGCGGTGGCCAGGTCCACTTCGGCGTGCGCGCGGCCGAAGCCGTCGCCGACCTCGCCTGCGGTGGCGACGACGCGTTCCAGGATCGCCTGCGCCTCGGGCCAGAGGTTCAGCGTCAGGTAGGCATCGGCGAGCGCGCGCTCGGCCTCGGCGTGGCGCTGCGGCGACGTGCCGTCGGCAAGGGCGCGCGACGACGCCTCGAGCTCGCGCAAGGCCTCGCGGTAGCGACCGCGGTGCAGTTCGAGCTGGCCGAGCGCGCCTCGCGCCAGCGCCGCCAGCACCGGCAGGCCATGGGTGTCGGCGCGCATCCGCGCGCGGCCGAGCATCAGCGCGGCCTCGTCGAAGCGGAACTGCCAGCTTTGCGCCGTGGCCAGACCGATGTCGGCCATCACCGAGTGCTCGACGTCGCCCAGCCGCGCGAAGCGCACCGCCGCGCGCCGGTAGCGTGCCGCGGCGTCGTCGAAGCGGTCCTGACGCAGCAGCATCGACGCCAGGTTCAGCTCGACCTTGCCCGCCGAGCGTCCGTCGCCGGCGGCTTCGAACGCGGCCAATGCGGCGGCGGCGCAGGCCAGCGCGTCGTCGTGGCGGCCGAGCACGGCCAGCGCGATCAGTTTCGGGACCTGCGTCTGCGCCGCGTCGGCGGCGCGGCCGAGCGCGGCGAGCGCGGCCTGCGCGGCATCGAGCGCGGCCAGCGCGTCGTCCATCCGCCCGTGCACGATGTCGGCCAGGCCGGCAGTCCAGTGGGCGAGTGCGGCCACCAGCGGCGTGGGGGCCTTGCGCGCCAGCGTGGCCAGCGCCGCTGCCAGGTGCGGCACCTGTGCCGGCGTGCTGCTCCAGGCGTCGTGGCACGCCGCCTTCAGCGCCCACGCCAGCGCCTCGCGCGCCGGCGGCGGCGCGCGCAGGCAGGCCTCGGGCAGCGGCTCGCCTGTCGCCGCCCGCTGCACGACGGCGGCGTCGATCATCCGCCGGGGTCGTCGCCGAGCTGCCATGGCGGCAGCTCGATCTGGACGTCGCCGAGCGCGAGCGTGAGCCGATAGCGGCCGGCGGGCAGCGCGTCGAACACGAACTCGCCGAGCTCGTCGAGCGAGGCGCGGGCGCTCCACGCCGCGTCGTCGTCCCGCCGCAGCTCGGCGTGGCCGCACAGCGCCGGACCGAGCACCTGGCCGCGCAGCTCGGTGCCGCCGTCGGGCCGCGGCTGCAGCCGCAGGTCGACGTCGTGGCCCTCGGCGCTGAACAGCAGCTGGCGCGCCGCGGCCGCGGCCGACGCCGAGCGCACGCCGAGCGCCAGCGGCGGCGCCGCCGCGCTGTCGAACCGCAGCGCGGCGACGAGGCGGCG
>CALIDR010000159.1 GCA_938022295.1 uncultured Burkholderiaceae bacterium | reverse complement strand
AGGTAGCGGTCGATCTCGGCGTCGTCGTAGGTGACCGTCGTGTCGCAGCCGCAGTACAGGCAGCGCGACGCGCAGAACGGCAGGTGGACTTCGAGCGCGAGCGCGTCGTCGGGCGCCTGCGCGAGGTCGTCGAGCGCCGCGGTCCAGTCCGGCGCACCGAAGCCCGCGGCCCAGGACGATGCCGGCGGGACGACGGGGCGGCTCGAAGCCGTGAAGTCGACGCCGACGGCCCCGGCCGCCGCACGCGCCGACCCGTGTTCGAGCGACGCGTTCATCCCGACTGCCCTCGCCTCGCGCGTTCGACCCCGGTCGACGTCGCGAACGCTCTCGCCGCGTGATGCCCGCAACCCATGGACCCGTCTCCTGGCTGTCCCGTCGTTCTGACGGAACACGCTAGCGGCGGACACCGGAGTGCGGTTTGTCACAGGTCAAGACCCGCGACGCCAACGCCGCCGACGTGGGAACTTGTTGCGCCGCGGCAAACGCCGCGCCAGACCCCGTGCCGAACGTCGGCCCCTCGCGTCGGTGAAGGACGCCGCGGACGTCGCGGCCATGCCACGCCGCTTGACGCAGCGCAAGCCGCGCGGTCAGCCCCCCGTCAGAATCGATCGCATGGTCCCTCCCGCCAGCCGCCGCGTCGACCAGCCTTCCGGCGTCGTGCGCCAGGGCTCGCTCGCCGCGTGGGCGGTCGCGATCCGGCCGCGCAGCCTGCCGGTGGCGATCAGCCCGGTGATCGTCGGCGCCGCGTTCGCGTGGCAGCGCACCGGGCAGATCGACCTCGCTGTCGCCGCCCTCGTGCTGCTGGCCGCGCTGCTGGTGCAGGTCGTCACCAACATGCAGAACGACGTCGGCTACACCGCGCGCGGCGCCGAGCGTCACGGCACGCGCACTGGGCTGCCGCGCGCCACCGCCCACGGCTGGCTCGAGAGCCGGCACGTGCGCGGCGCGATCGTGGCCGTCTCGGCCCTCGCCGGCGCCATCGGCGTCGCGCTGTTCGCGCTGCGCGGGTGGCCGGTGCTCGCGATCGGCAGCGCGTCGCTGATCGCCGCGCTGGCGTACATGGGCGGCCCCCGCCCGATCGCCTACACGCCGTTCGGCGAGGCGACGGTGTTTGTCTTCTTCGGCGTCGTCGCCGTCACCGGCACCGACTGGGTGCTGACCGGCGGCGTCGGTGCGGCGTCGGTGCTGGCGTCGGTCGCGCTCGGCAGCCTGGCCGCCGCCGCGCTGGCGATCAACAACCACCGCGACGTCGTGCACGACCGCCAGGTCGGCCGGCGCACCTTCGCCGTGTGCCACGGCGATGCCGCCTCGCGGCGGCTGTTCGCGCTGCTGCTGCTCGGCCCGTTCGCGCTGCTGCCGCCGCTGGCCGTGGTGCTGCAGTCGGCGTGGCTGCTGGCGCCGGCGCTGCTGCTGCCCGCGGCGTGGAGCCTGCGCCGCGACTTCGAGCGCTGCCCGCCGGGGCTGGCGTACAACGACCTTCTGTTCCGGTGCTTCCGCCTGCAACTCGTGTTCGCGTCCGCGCTGGCCGCAGGCGCCGTGCTGGCGCGGCTGTCCGTCTTGCCATGACACGGCCCCTGGCGTCGCGCCGCTCGCTGATTCTGGCCGCCGCGGCCTGGCCGGCATGGGCATGGCGCGCGGCGATGGCCGCCGCGTTCCCGAGCCGCCCGGTGAGGATCGTCGTCCCGTATTCGGTGGGCATCGGCCCCGACGTCGTCGCCCGTGCGGTGGCCACGCAGCTGCAGCGCCACTGGGGCCAGCCGGTGGTGGTGGAGAACAAGCCCGGCGCGTCGGGCATCGTCGCCTTCGGCGAGGTGCGCCGCACGCCGGCCGACGGCCACACGGTCTTCCTCGCCGACACGGCGACGCTCGTCGTCAACCCGCTGCTGCACCGCAGCCTGCCGTACGACCCGCAGGCCGATCTGGCGCCGCTGACGCTGCTGTTCCAGGCCACGTTCGCGCTGCTGAGCGGCGTGCCCGGCCGTCATCCCACGCTCGCCGCGCTGCTCGACGCGGCGCGCGCCGAGCCCGGTCGCGTCACCTACGCCACGCTCGGCAACGGCCACCCGAGCCAGATGGCGGTCGAACAGATGGCGGTCGCCGCCGGCGTGCGCCTGCTGCCGGTGCCGTTCAAGGACGCAGGCGCGCTGTTCAACGCCGTCGTCGCCGGCGACGTCGACTTCACAGCCTTCAGCATGCACACCGCCGCCGGCCTGCTCGCGGCCGGCAGGCTGCGGGCGCTGGCTGTCGGCGCGCGGCAACGCCTCGCCGCCCACCCCGACGTGCCGACGATCGCCGAGGCCGGCGGCCCGCCGATCGCGATGCACCCGTGGGCCGCGCTCGTCGGCGTGGCCGGCACGCCGGCGCCGGTGCTCGAGCAGTGGCAGCGCGATCTGGCGACGGTCCTCGCCTCGCCCGAGGTGCGGCAGCTCGCGGCGACGACCGGGTTCGAGATCACACCGTCGACGCCGCAGGGCCTGCGCGAGCGCATGGCCGCCGACCACGCGGTCTACGCGCCGATCGTGCGCGAAGGCCGCGTGCAGCAGCTTTGACGCCGCACGTCCGCAGGGCCCCGATGCCGCTTGCCCGCAGCGAGATCCGCGACGCGATCGGCGTCGTCGCGCCCGACCACCCGGCGCGGCACAACGCGCTCGGCCGCGCCCCCGGCGACGAACCGATCGCCGCGCTGGAAGACTTCCGCCAGCGGCGGCTGCGGGTGGCGATCCTGCGCGCCGCCCCGGGCGCGAAGGTCTGGTCGGCCGGCCACGACGTCGACGAGCTGCCCGTGGGCGGGCGCGACCCGTTCGGCTGGGACGACCCGCTGCGCGAGCTGATCCGCGCGATCGAGCAGTTTCCGGCGCCAGTGCTCGCGATGGTCGAAGGCGGCGTGTGGGGCGGCGCGTGCGAGACCGCGCTCGCGTGCGACCTCGTCGTCGCCGCACCGAGCGCGACGTTCGCGATCACGCCGGCGCGCCTGGGCGTGCCGTACCACATCGGCGGCATGCTGACCTTCCTGAACGCCGCCATCGAGGCGTTCACGTTCGCGCTGGCGGCCGACATCGCCGCCAACGCGCCGTTGAGCATCGCGGTGATGAAGGAGCAGCTGCGCATCCTCGCCGGGGCGCACCCGATGTCGCCGCAGGACTTCGAGCGCGTGCAGGGCCTGCGCCGGCTCGTCTACGACAGCCACGACTACCGCCAAGGCATCCACGCGTTCAAGGAGAAGCGCGCGCCGCGTTTCACGGGCGACTGAACCTAGATCCGGCAGTCGGCCGCTCGATTCCGCATGCAACCTGCTCTCATGCCTGGTGCTGTCGCGCACGCGGACGGTCACCTCTCGGGTGACGACGCTGCGCACCCGATCGAGCCGCCCTCGGTCACGCTGGCGGCGTTGCGCGCCCTGCGGGCCGCGGCGGGCGGGGTCGCCCGCCCGCTCGCCAAGCGAGAACCGTCCACTGGACGGTTCTCGTCCGGGCTCGCCCTCGCGATGGCCCGCGCCATCGCTGCGGTTCGCGCCTTGCCAGCGCGCCCGATGACGGCCCGCTCGGGCGCGCCCAACTGCCGGATCTAGGTTGAACCCCATGGCCGCGACGCAGGTCCGCAAGTCGGCGCTGGTGATGCAGCCCGCGCCGACGATGTTCGACCTCATCGAAGGCGCCGAGCACTACCCGCAGTTCCTGCCCTGGTGCGCCGGGGCGACGATCCTCGTGCGCGACGACAGCGTCGTCGCCGCCGACATCCACGTCGACTACCGCGGGCTGCGCTTCACGATGCGCACGCGCAACCCCAAGCGCAAGCCCGAGTTCATGGCGATCCACCTCGAGCGCGGGCCGTTCCGCCGCTTCTACGGCGAGTGGCGGCTGCGCGAGCTGACGCCCGAGGCGTGCAAGGTCGAGTTCGAGCTGCAGTACGAGTTCGACAGCTCGATCGCGAACCGTCTGGCCGGCCCGCTGTTCGCGAAGATGGCCGACACGCTCGTCGACGCGTTCGTCAGGCGCGCGCACGCGCTGCCGGCGGCGGCGCCGTCCGTGCCCGCAGCCGTCACCGTGCCGCCGGCGGCTGTCGCGGCACCGCCCGCGCCGTCGCCCGGCATGCCCGCGCCGGACGGATCGGCACCGCCCGCCTCGCCGGTGATGCCCGAAGCCGTCGCACCTCTCGCTTCGACGGCTCCCGCACCCGCCCCCGCGGCAGAACCGGCCGCACCGGGATCCGGCTGCGGCGCGCCGCCGCCCTGAAGCGCCTGGCCGGCGCGCGGAACCACCCCGCTCGCCCGGAGTACCGCGGGGCGATGCACCGAGCCGACGCCGGCGAGGCGTCTTGCCGCTCAGTCGGGCGCGGCCGTCGCCGGAGGCACCTGCACCACGATCGAACCCGGATACGTCGGCAGCCGGGCCACCGTCGCGGCGTCGAGCAGCGCCGCGGCTTCGCGGCCCTGCATCGCGCCGCCGAGGCCGAGCAGCACCGCCAACGCCGGGCCCGCCACCGGTGCCGCGGCGACGCCGACCGCCACGCCCACGCCGGCGCCGGCCGCCGTCCCGGCGCGCGCCGCCGACCCGGTGTGCCCTGCGGCGGTCTCCGGCCCCGGCACCGTCGCCCGCGCCACGGCCCCGGCCGGCGCCGCGCAGGTGATCTGCAACGGCGCCCGCGCCACGGCCACCGTCACCAGCCCGGGTGCCGTGAACGGCCAGCGGCCGAACGGGTTCGACGCCTCGCACGCCATCGGCCCGGCCAGGCGCGGGTCCCGTGGGTCCTGCGCCTGCAGCGCCACGTCGATGCGCTGCATCGGCTCCAGGCTGAGCGCCAGGCGGCTGGCCCGCACCGCCTCGCGGCCGGCGTCGGCGTCGAGCCGGCGCACACGGGTGGGCGGCTGCCACAGGCCCCGCGTGGCCTCCTGGGCGACGAACGCGAGCTCGCCGGCGCCGACCTCCACCTCCAGCGTGGCCGTGTTCTCGGCGTACGAGGTGACCGTGTGCCGACCCGGCGCCAGCGTGCGGTACAGGTAGGTGCCGGCCGCGGTGCGGCCGAGCGGTACGCCGTCGACGTCGACGTCCATGCGCACCGCCGGCGCCGCCGGCTCGCTGCGCACGACGTACAGGCCCGCCGCGCCCGGCGGGGCGGCGAACGTCTTCAGCCGCGCGTCGAGCTGCGGGTCGCCCGCCGGCACCGACGCGCAGCCGGCCAACGCCGCGGCGAGCAGCGCGGGCATGCCAGCGGCGGCCGCCCGGCGGCGCCGCAGCGCGTCAACCACCGGGGCCGTCCGCCACCTGCGGCGGCGCCACCGAGCCGGCGAGGATGCCACCGTCGAGGTTCAGCTCGGCGCCGGTCATGTAGGCGTACCCGTCGGAGGCCAGCAGCACCGCGACGGCGGCCACCTCCTGCGGCGTGCCGAGGCTGCGCAGCGGGCAGTCGCTGGCGAACTCGCGCAGCCGCGCCTCGCGCTCGGGACCGCTGCCGAGCAGCGGCTCCCACATCGGCGTCAGGATCGCCGCCGGGTGGATCGAGTTGCAGCGGATCGCGAGCCCCTGCTCGGCGCAGTACAGCGCCACCGTCTTCGTGTGGTTGCGCGCCGCGGCCTTGGACGAGGCGTACGCCGCCGCGCCCGGGATGCCGACCATCCCGGAGCGCGACGACAGGTTGATGATCGATCCGGCCCCGCCGCTGCGCCGCATCGCGCGGATCGCGTGCTTGCAGCCGAGGAACACGCCGTCCAGGTTGGTGCGGTGCACGCGCTGCCACTCTTCGAGCGACGCGTGTTCCGGGTCCTGCGGCACGACGCCCTGGTCGAAGCCGGTGATGCCGGCGTTGTTCACGACCACGTGCAGGCCGCCGCGCTCGGCCAGCACCGCGGCGGTCGCCTCCTCCCACTGCGCCTCGTCGCGCACGTCGAGGCGACGGTAGACCGCCGCTGGGCCGAGGCCTTCGGCGACGGCCTGGCCGAGCGCGTCGTCGATGTCGGTCAGGACGACGAACGCGCCCTCGCCGACGAACGCGCGCGCGATCGCCTCGCCGATGCCGCGCGCGGCGCCGGTGACGAGGGCGGTCTTGCCGAGCAGCCGGTTCATCGCGCCGAGGATACGGGACCGCGACGCCGCCGGCAGGTCCCTGCCGGCGGGCGCGCCGGTCGTGCCCCTCGGGAGGCGAAGCCCGGTTCGGCACCGGCGCGGCATGCCTCAGCGGCTGGCGGGCGCGTCCGGTGGCGTGTCCGGCGGTGCCGCCGCCTGCCGTGCCTGCCACGCTTCGCGCCGCCGCTGGCGGGCGGCCGCCCGGCGCGCGCGCTCGGCCGCGCACCAGGCCGCGACGTCGACGCCGCCGAGCGCCGCGCCGACCGGCTGCCGGCCGGGCGGCAGCGCGGCCGCCGGGACGCGGCGGTATTCGCGACCGAAACCGTCGCGCGCGAGCCAGCCGGCATCCACCAGCCAGCGGCGCAGCTCGACGTGGTCGGTGGCAAGGAAGGCGGCGCTGCCGGCCAGTTGGGCCCGCAGCGCCGCGTTGACGGCCGCTTCGCTGAGCGGCCCGTCGGCCGGCAACCCCGCCCAGACGACGCCGAGCGCGAGGTCGAGCAGCGCCGGCGGCAGGCCGCCGAGGCGCACCTGCTCCTTGACCACCAGCGCGGCCAGCACCGGGCCGAGGGCCGCCGGCGAAGATCCGCTCGCGGTCATGGGGCGCCTCGCGCGGCCGGCGCCGCGCCGCCCCGAACGGCAGTCGTCGTCATCGACCTGCTCCCCGCCCGCACGACCGGGCGGACCGGCCCGATGCGTGGGACCGCATCAGGGTACCAGCGTGCGCGGGCCGCAGGCACGCCGCGCCGGCAGCCCGCCGCCCGGCGTGCGGCCCCTGCCTGCCAAGCCCCCGGCGGTCGCGGGCGTGCCGCAGACGCGGCGCCGATGCGCGTGCCGGTCGGTGTCCAATACGGTCCCGAGGCCGAGGCTGCCGGCTGCGGGCAGGCCGCCGGCGCGGGGGCTGCGTGCGGCGCCGCCCCGCACCGCCCGGGTGAGGCGAGCCGACGCCCGGCCGGGGCCCGCGAGACCTGCTGCGACCACGCCTTCGATGTCCTACCTGTACCTCGCGATTGCCATCGTCGCCGAAGTGGTCGGCACCTCGGCACTGAAGGCCGCCGAGGGCTTCACGCGGCCGCTACCGTCGCTCGTCGTGGTCGCCGGCTACGGCATCGCGTTCTACTCCCTGTCGCTGGCGCTGAAGGTCATCCCGGTGGCGATCGCCTATGCGATCTGGTCCGGCGTCGGGGTGGCGCTGATCACGCTGATCGGCTGGAGGGTGTTCGGGCAGCGGCTCGACGCGCCGGCGATCGCCGGGCTCGCGCTGATCGTCGCCGGCGTCGTCGTGATCCACGCG
>CALIDR010000158.1 GCA_938022295.1 uncultured Burkholderiaceae bacterium | reverse complement strand
GGCGTAGCCGAACAGCGGCTTGCGGGAGAACACCGGCACGATCTGGCTAATGATCCCGAAGGCCGGCAGGATCATGATGTAGACCTCGGGGTGGCCGAAGAACCAGAAGATGTGCTGGTACATCACCGGGTCGCCGCCGCCCGCGGGGTTGAAGAACGCGGTGCCGAAGTGGCGGTCCGTGAGCGTCATCGTGATCGCGCCGGCGAGCACCGGCATCACGGCGATCAGCAGGTAGGCGGTGATCAGCCACGTCCACGCGAAGAGGGGCATCTTCATCAGCGTCATGCCCGGCGCGCGCATGTTCAGGATCGTGACGATGATGTTGATCGAGCCCATGATCGACGACGCGCCGAGGATGTGCATCGCGAAGATCGCGGCGTCCATCGACGGGCCCATCTGCAGCGTCAGCGGCGCGTACAGCGTCCAGCCCGCGGCCGGCGCGCCGCCGGGCATGAAGAACGACGCCACCAGCATGATCGCCGCCGGGATCATCAGCCAGAAGCTGAAGTTGTTCATGCGCGCGAACGCCATGTCGGCCGCGCCGATCTGCAGCGGGATCATCCAGTTCGCGAAGCCGACGAAGGCCGGCATGATCGCCCCGAACACCATGATCAGCCCGTGCATCGTCGTCAGCTGGTTGAACAGCTGCGGGTTCACGTACTGCAGTCCGGGCTGGAACAGCTCGGCGCGGATGCCCAGCGCGAGCAGGCCGCCGATCATCAGCATCGTGAACGAGAACAACAGGTACATCGTGCCGATGTCCTTGTGGTTCGTCGCGAACAGCCACCGCCGCCAGCCGTGCGGGTGGTCGTGGGCGTGGTCGTGGGCGTGACCGGCGGGGTGGTCGAGGACTGCGCTCATGGGGTTCCCTCTGCGACGTGCGGTTTACTTCCGGGCAGCGACGATCTCGGCAGGCTGCACGAGCTTGCCGGTGGCGTTGCTCCACGCGTTCTTGGTGTAGGTGACGACGGCGGCGATCTCGGTGTCGGACAGCTGGCGCCAGGCGGGCATCGCCCCGTTGGCCGCGCCGTTGAGCAGGATCGCGATCTGTGCCGCCGGGTCGCCGGTGACGATCGCGCTGCCGTCCAGCGCCTTGATCGGGCCGGCGCCCTTGCCGTCGGCGCGGTGGCAGGCGGCGCAGTTGGCGGCGTAGACCTGCTCGCCGCGGGCGACGAGCTCGGCCAGCGTCCACGTCTTCGTCGGGTCGTCGGCGGCGGCCTGCATCGCCTTGCGCTGCGCTTCGACCCAGGCGGTGTATTCCTGCGGCGTCACCACCTTGACGTGGATCGGCATGTAGGCGTGCTCCTTGCCGCACAGCTCGACGCACTGGCCGTAGAAGTCCCCCGTCTTCTCGGCGCGGAACCAGTTGTCGCGCACGAAGCCGGGGATCGCGTCCTGCTTGACGCCGAAGGCCGGCACCATCCAGGCGTGGATCACGTCGTTGGCGGTCGTGATGATGCGCACCTTCTTGCCCACCGGCACGACGAGCGGGTTGTCGACCTTCAGCAGGTAGTCGTCCATCGGCTCGGGGCGGCCCGAGTCCGACGCCACGCGGTGCGCGACGTCGAGCGTCGACAGGAAGCCGATGCCCTCGCCCTCGCCCTTGAGGTAGTCGTAGCCCCACTTCCACTGGTAGCCGGTGACCTTGATCGTCAGGTCGGCGTTGCTGGTGTCCTTCTGCGCGACCACCGTCCTGGTCGCCATCGCGCCCATGCCGATCACGATCAGGAACGGCACCAGCGTCCACGCGATCTCGACGCTCACGCTCTCGTGGAAGTGCGCCGGCTTGTGGCCGAGCGACTTGCGGTGCTTGAGGATCGAATAGAACATCACGCCGAACACGGCGACGAAGATGATCAGGCAGATGATCAGCATCATCCAGTGCAGCCACGCGATGTCGGCGGCGATGCGCGTGGCCGGCGCGTGCAGGTTGAGCTGGTTCACCGCAGGGCCGCCGGGCAGGTCGTTCACCTGCGCCCAGCCCGGCGCCACCATCGCACCCGCGGCCGCCAGGGCGGCGACGGCGCTGCGCATCAAAGTCCTCGTCGTCATCGTCGTCACTTCGTCTGCCATTGCGTTTCCCTCGCCACGCCCGGCGTGCCGCCGCGTGTCGCACCCAAGGCCCGCCGCAGTTCGGCCGCGAGGCCCGACCGCTCGTGGGGCCGAATGTACCGCCCGACGCTCACGCGCCGGCCGTCGCTCACGAGCTCGACGAGGCCGGCGCGCCCTCGTGCCGCCTCGACCCGCAGCCACGGCGACCGCAGCTCGTGCCGCTCGACGCGGTCGCCGCAGCGGTGCTCGACCTGCAGCGCCTCGCCGTCGAGCGTGATCGTCTCGCGGTCGCTCGCGTGGCGGGCGTAGACGACGATCGCGGCGCCGAACGCCAGCAACTCGAGCCCGGCAAAGGCGGCGACGAACCCGGCGCCATGCCACCAGAAGGCGCCCGCGATCGCCAGCGACACGATGCACAGCGACGCGTAGACCGCGAGCAGCTGGCGCGGCGCGAGCGAGCAGTTGCGCCGCATGACCCATTGCACCACGTCGGCGCAGGGCGGCGTCGGCGTCGCGCCGGTGGCGGACGCGCCAGCCACCGCCCAGCCCTGCGGGCTCGGAGCCATCGATGCACTCATGCGAGGGTGACGTGTGGGCGGTGCGGCCGCTGCGTCGTCGACGGCCTGCAGGCGCCGACGAGTTGCCGCGTTCCTTGATCCTGGACAACCGATCTCGAAAAATTCTAGCGCAGACTCATATAGCTCCCGGACGGCGTCCGGCGCGCGCCATTCGCCGCAGGTCGTCGACCTCCACTTCCGTGCGCGCGGCCACCGGCACCCGTGGCGGCGCGTTGAACGCGTGGCCGTAGACGATCTCGAAGTGCAGCGCGATGCGCCCCTGCGCATCCGCCCTTTTTTGCAAGGCCTCGACGAGGCGCTGCTTCCAGCGCGGCGTGCGCAGGCCGGCCGCCCGGCGCGGGTGCACGTTGGCGCCGAGCGAGCGCAGTTCGCGCAGCAGCGCTTCGCCGTCGGGCCACGTCAGCACGAGCGTCTCCTGGTCGACCACGGGGTCGGCGAAGCCGGCGCCGACGAGCATGTCGCCGAGGTCGTGCATGTCGACGAACGCTGGGCCGGGCGGCGGCCAGCCCTGCTCGGCGTAGACCGCGCGCAGCTCGGCGAGCGTGTCCGGTCCGAAGGTCGAGAACATCACGAAGCCGTCGTCGGCGAGCGCGCGCTTCCAGCGCGCGAACAGCGCCGCGGGATCCGCGGCCACGTGCAGCAAGAGGTTCGACCACAGCAGCTGGGCCGCCGCGGGCGGTGGTTCGCCCTCGATCACGGTGGCCGGCGCCGGGCCGCTCCACCGCCGGCGCGACCACCACGGCGCGCGGCGCGGGCGATCGCGTGACGGCCCGGGCTCGACGACGAGCCGCTGCGCCTTCGGGTACGCGGCGGCGAGCAGCGCGTCGCTGGCCGCCGCATGGCCGGACCACTGCAGCACCGTGTGCGGCGTGCGCAGGATCAGCGGCAGGCGCTGCGCCATGCGGCGCGCCACCTCGCCGTGCAGCCACGGCGGCTCGGGCGCGCCGGCCACGCGCGCGAGCAGCCGCTGCACGGCCCGCGGATCGAGGTCGTCGCGCACGGTGGCGGGCTCGGAGGGCATGGTCGGGGACGGCGGCCGCTGCGCCGAGGGCGGCACGCCCTCGGATGGCGCGCCAGTGTATGGTCAGCGTCATGGTCCCCGGCCAGCGCACGTCGTCGTCCCCATCGCGCGGTCTGCCGCGGCTGCCCACGCCGTGCGTCGTGTGCCGGCAATGGGCGGGTGGCCGCGTGTGCGAGGCCTGCCGCACCCGTTTCGCGCCGCCGCGCACGCGCTGCGCACGCTGCGCCGTCGTCGTGCCGGCGGCGGCGGCGGTGTGCGCCGACTGCCAGCGCGCCCCGCCGCCGTTCGAGGCGGCCGTCGCCGCGCTGGACTACGCGTTCCCCTGGGCCGACGTGATCGGCGCGTTCAAGTTCGGCCACGGGCTCGACCGCGCCGGCGTCCTCGCCGCGCTGCTCGCCGACGCCGTGCGCGCTGCCGCGCTGCCGGCCGCGGACCTGGTGCTGCCGGTGCCGCTGGCGCCGCGCCGGCTCGCCGAGCGGGGCTACAACCAGGCGTGGGAGCTGGCGCGGCGGGCGGCACGCCGGCTGGGCGTCGCCGCCGACGCGGCGCTGCTGCGCCGCCTCGTCGAGACGCCGCCGCTGGCGGACTTGCCGCGCGCCGACCGCGCCGCCGCGGTGCGCGGCGCGTTCGGCGTCGAACCGCAGCGCGCGGCGGCGCTGCGCGGCAGGCGCGTCGCGCTCGTCGACGACGTCGTGACGACCACCGCGACGGCGGCCGAAGCGGCGCGCACGCTGCGCCGGGCCGGCGCGGCCGGGGTGCAGTTGTGGACGCTGGCGCGCACGCCGCCGCCGGGCTGAACGCCGTGCACGCGCCGGTGACGTTCCACGTCGTGCTGGTGCAGCCGGAGATCCCGCCCAACACCGGCAACGTGATCCGACTGGCCGCCAACACCGGCTGCGCGCTGCACCTCGTCGAGCCGCTCGGCTTCTCGATGGACGACCGTCTGCTCAGGCGTGCCGGCCTGGACTATCACGAGTACGCGCCGGTGCGCCGCCACGCCTCGTGGGCGGCGCTGTGGCGCGACGCGCACCCCGACCCGGCGCGCTGCTTCGCGTTCACGACGCGCGGCGAGCGCCGCTTCGACGACGTCGACTGGCGCGCCGGCGACTGGCTCGTGTTCGGACGCGAAAGCGCGGGGCTGCCCGCCGACGTGCTGGCGACCTTCGCGCCGGCGCAGCGGCTGCGGCTGCCGATTCGCCCCGGCCAGCGCAGCCTGAACCTGAGCAACGCGGTGGCGGTGGCGGTGTTCGAGGCCTGGCGGCGGCTCGGCTATGCGGGCGGCGTCTGAGCCGCCTGCCCGGGCGGGCGCAGTGCCGCGGCTTCGCCCTCGGGCCGCGCCTGGCGCGCCATCAGGCGGTCGACCGCCTGCGCCGGCGTCAGCGCGCCGTCGAGCAGCGCGACGACGGCTTCCGTGATCGGCATCGCGACGCCGAGCGCGCGCGCGCGCTCGAGCACGGTGCGCGCGCTGTAGACACCCTCGGCGACGTGGCCGAGCGCGGCGAGGATCGCCGGCAGCGGCTCGCCGGCGGCCAGCCGCAGGCCCACGCGCCGGTTGCGCGACAGGTCGCCGGTGGCGGTGAGCACGAGGTCGCCGAGCCCCGACAGCCCCATGAACGTCTCGGCGCGCGCGCCCAGCGCCAGCCCGAGGCGCGTCATCTCGGCCAGCCCGCGCGTGATCAGCGCCGCGCGTGCGTTCAGGCCGAGCTGCAGGCCGTCGCACACGCCGGTGGCGATCGCGAGCACGTTCTTGACCGCGCCGCCGACCTCGACGCCCACCGGGTCGTCGGAGGTGTAGATGCGCAGCGCCTCGGTGTGGAATGCCTGCACCGCGCGCTCGCACAGCGCCGCGTCGGTGCTCGCGGCGACGAGGGCGGTGGGCTGGCCGCGGGCGACTTCCACGGCGAAGCTCGGCCCCGACAGCACGCCCGCGCGCAGCGCCGGACGCAGCGCCTGCGCGATCTCGTGGCCCAGGCGGCCGGTGCCCGCCTCGAAGCCCGTGCACAGCCACAGCACCCAGGCGTCGTCGGGCACGGCGCCGAGCATCGACGCCAGCGCCGCCATCGGCGTGGCGACGACGACGAGGCCGTCGCGGCCGTGGGCGAGCGCGGCGTCGAGGTCGGCGCCGAGGTGCAGTTCGCGCGGCAGCGCGACGCCGGGCAGGTAGCGCGCGTTGGTGCCCTCGGCGCGCAGGCGCTCGACGTGCTCGGCGCTGCGCGCCCACAGCCACACGTCGTGGCGCGGCGCGGCCTGCACCGCCATCGCGGTGCCCCAGGCCCCGGCGCCGAGCAGGGTGATGCGCATCGCGCCGACGTCGGCGAAGGAGCGGGGGCGCGGCCGTGCCGCCGTCGTCAGGCGGTGGTGATGATCCCGCTGCCGCCCGCGGCGCCGCCGTTGCCGGCCATCTGCTGCTGGCGCTGGGCCTCGAACATGGCCTGGAAGTTGACTTCCGAGAGGATCACCGGCGGGAAGCCGGCGCGCGTGCAGATGTCGGAGACGATCGCCCGCAGGTAGGGGTAGACCATGCCCGGGCAGGCGATGCCGATGATGGCCTGCATCTGGTCCTGGGGGATGTTGCGGATCTCGAAGATGCCGGCCTGCTTGGCCTCGATCAGGAACAGCGTCTTGTCCTTGACCTTGGTCGTCACGGTGGCGGTGACGCAGACCTCGAAGATCCCGTCGGCGATCGGCTCGGCCGACACCGCGAGGTTGATGTCGACCTGCGGCTGCGCCTGCTCGAGCAGGATCTGCGGCGAATTGGGCTGCTCCAGCGACAGGTCCTTCAGGTACATGCGCTGGATCTGGAACACGGGTTGGGCGTCTTGCTCGGCCATGGCGGTCTTTCGCGAAAAAAAGGCCCGCGGCGGTGCGGGCAGCGCCGGGGATTATGGCCGAGGGGGCGTGGCGCGACCGTGACCGATCGCCGCCGTGGCGGGGCGCCGACGCCCGAGGGAAGTCAGCCGCCGCGCAGCAGCGGCAGCAGGCCGCCGCGCTGGTCGAGCGCGACGAGGTCGTCGCAGCCGCCGACGTGGGTGTCGCCGATGAAGATCTGCGGCACCGTGCGCCGGCCGGTGCGCTCGATCATCACGGCGCGCTGCCCGGGCTCGAGGTCGACGCGAATCTCTTCGATGTGCTCGACGCCGCGCTGGCGCAGCAGCGCCTTGGCGCGCTGGCAGTACGGGCACACGAGGCTCGTGTACATCTGGACACGGTTCATCGGCGGGCGGGGCGTGTCGGAGGCACGCCTTCGTGGGGAGGATGACGGGGCGGATTCTCGGCGGCCGGCGAAATCCCCGCCGGCTGCAAGTTTGGCCACGGCGTGGCAGGCAGGCCGTCAGGCCGACTTCTCGATCGGCATGTTCGCCTCGCGCCACGCGGCCAGGCCGCCGGCGAGCACCTTGGCGTTCTCGTAGCCGAGCTTGCGCAGGATCGCCGCGGCGCGCGAGGCGCGCGCGCCGGTCTGGCAGACGACGACGACCGGCAGCGCCTTGTTCGACGGCAGCGCCTTGCTCGTCTCGAGACTGCCCAGCGGCGCGCTGCGCGCGCCGGCGGCGTGGGCGGCGGCGTACTCGGCCGGCTCGCAGACGTCGATCAGCACGGCCTTCTCGCGGTTGATCAGCTGCACCGCCTCGTTGACCGTGATCTTGCCCGCCCCGCCGCCGCCGATCACGGGCCACAGCAGCATGCCGCCGGAGACGACGGCGACGAGCACGAGCATCCAGTTCTG
>CALIDR010000157.1 GCA_938022295.1 uncultured Burkholderiaceae bacterium | reverse complement strand
GCTCGAGCATCGCGCCGAAGCTGCGCCCGAGGTCGCCGACCTCGTCGCGCCGCGCGCTGACCTCGTCGAGCGCGCGGCGCGCGTCGCCGGCCGTCTCGCGGCGCGGGGCGGCCTGCATCGCCTGGCGCAGCCGCGCCAGCGGCGCCACCATGCGCATGCCGACCGCGCCGCCGGCCAGCGCGACGACGAAGATCGCGACCGCGCCGAGCACGACGAGCTGGCGGATCACCGCCGAGCGCTGGGCATCGGTCAGCGCGCGCGGATGGCTGGCCAGCACGACGCCGAGCACGGTGTCCTCGTCGCCGACGATCGGCGTGGCCAGCGCCAGGCTGCCGCTGGGCTGCGCCGCGAGGCTGACGTGGCGCGGCGGCTGCAGCTCGAGCGCGCGCCGTGCCACTTCGGCCAGCTCGGCGGGCAGGGCGCTCAGGTGCTGGCCAAGGGGGTGCCGCCGCGGCGTCGGCGAGGCGAAGATCTGCCCCTGCCCGTCGAGCACGACGACCTCGACAGACGTCTCGTCGTCGGCCTGCGCCGCCTCGGTCGTTGCGCGCAGCAGCTGGTAGGCCTGCCAGACGTCGTTGCGCAGCACCGGCTCGGCCAGCGATCGCGCAAGCGTGGCGGCGAGGCGGCGCGTCTCGGCCTCTGCGTTCGCTTCGACGTGGCGGTCGACCAGCATGTACGTCGTCGCTGCGACGGTCACCCCGGCAACCAGCGCCACCAGCGTCAACGCCAGCGGCACCTTCAGCCGGTAGCCGAAGCGCGGGCCGGCGTCGGCGACGGAGCTCACGAACCCGCCTGCAGACGCGCCATCTCGGCGATGCCTTCGAACAGGCCGGGTTCGCCCGTCGCGAAGCGGTCGAGCCTGAGCTCGGCCAGCACCGAGCGCCCGCCCGGGTCCGACGGCATCGCCGCCAGCGCGGCGGCGAACGCGCCGCCCGACCGGGCGTCGACCTGCGGGCCGGCCACGATCGGCGGGAAGCCGAAGTCATGCGAGCGCTGCAGCACGCGCGTGCGGCCGGTGAGCGCGGGCTGCAGCTCGGCCAGCGTCTCCCACACGTAGCCGTCGACCGCGCCACCGTCGGCCAGCCCCGCGGCCACGGCCTCGACGACGTGCCGGTGCGAGTGGGTGAAGAAGCTGCGCCCGAAGTACCGCGCCGGATCGTGGCCCTGGCGCCGCAGCAGGTGCTGCATGTACAGGAAGCCGGAGTTCGACAGCGGGTCGGAGTAGGCGAAGCTGCGCCCGCGCAGCGCCGCCAGATCGCCGAACGGCCGGGCGGCGTCGGCGATCAGATAGCTCTGGTACAGCGGGCGGCCGCGCCAGTGCGGCACAGCGACCAGCCGCAGCTCGTGGCGGTGCAGCACGTACGGGTAGCCGCAGATCCAGGCGAACTGCACCTGGCCGGCGCGCAGCACGTCCATGACCTGGCCGTAGGTGCCGCGCTGAACGAATTCGACCGCGGTGCCGAGCGCGGCCTGCAGGTAGTCGCGCCAGCGCTGCAGCAGGCGCAGGCGGTCGTCGAGGAACACCGGCGTCAGGCCGATCCGCGTCACTTCCGTGGCCGCCGCGAGGGGGGCGGCCACGCAGGCCGCTGCCGCGATCACCAGACTGCGGCGAAGGCGCCCGCTGGGCCGCGCTGCGCCCGGCCCGCCGGTGGCGCGCGACGAGCCTACCTGGGTCGGCCCGGCGTTTCGATCCCGGAGGGGCGCTGCCATCGTTACCGTACGGTAACCGGAATCGTCCGTGGAATCCCTCGGGTGTTACCAGTAGGTAACGGATGGACCACGACGGCCGCGTGCAAGCCCTTGATTCGCCGTCGTCCAGCGTCACGCCCGCGGTGGCACCGGCCTTGCGATGGTGAGCCTGCCACCCGATGCGCCAGCGCGCCGCGACGCGCGTGCGACGATGACCCCAGTAGACCACCCCGCTGAGGCGAACGCCCGCCGCCTGCCGCTGCGCCCCGACCGGGAGTTGCGGCACGACGAGGGCGCGTGCCTGCCGCTGCGCAGCCGCCACGGGCAATGCCGCGCCTGCGCCGATGCCTGCCCGACCGGCGCGCTGGCGGTGGACGTGTCGGCCGTCGAACTCTCGGCGGCGTGCATCGGCTGCGGCCGCTGCACCGCCGCGTGTCCGACGCAGGCGCTGAGCCTGCCCGAACTGCTCGCTTGGCCCAAGCCGCCCGTGCACGCGCAGGGAGGGGCGGCGGCCGAGCCCGCCGCCGCGGCGCGCGTGCGCGTCGAATGCCGCATGGTGCCGGCGTCGCTGCGCGCCGAGGCGACGGTGGTCGTGCCCTGCACCGGCGCGCTGACGCCCGGGCGCCTGCTCGCCGAATGTGCCGCCGGCCGCTCGGTGCAGGTCGTCGACCGCGGCTGGTGCGACGGCTGCGTGGCCAACGGCCGCGCGCCCGAAGGCGCCCACCCGGCTGCGGGGGCGATCGCGGCGGCGGCCGTCTGGCTCGACGCGATGGGTGCGGCGGCCACCGTGACGCTGCGGCAAGAACCGTTGCCGACGCATCTGCGGCCGCAGGAACTGCCGGCGGCGCCGGCGGCGGCAACGCCGATCGACCGCCGCCGCTTCTTCCGCGCCGCGCTGGATAAGCCCGCCGGCCGCGACCGCCCGGCGCCGACGCCGATGGGCGGCGACGGCCGCGCGGCGTATCCGGCCGACGAGCGCGCGCCCTCGCCCGAGCGCGAGCGCGAGCACGCGGCGCTGCGGCAGCTGGGCGCAGCCGCCGGCAAGCCGGTGCCGGCCGAGTTCTTCCCGACGCTGCACGCCGATGCGCGCTGCTGCGACCGCCGCCTGTGCGTGGCGCTGTGCCCGACCGCCGCGCTGACGGTGGCCGACGACGGCGCGACGGCGCACCTGCGCTTCGACCCGGTGCGCTGCATCGCCTGCGGCACCTGCGAAAGGGCGTGCCCCGAGGCCGCGCTCGCGCTGACGCCGCATGGCGGCACGCCCGACGTGCAGACGCTGGCCAGCCACCGGCGCCTGCGCTGCCGCGATTGCGGCGAGGGTTTCACGGTGACCGGCGAGGTCGCCGCGGACGCCCCGTCGATCTGCCCCACCTGCACCAAGTCCCGGCGCTTCGTCGCCGACGCGCGCCGCCAGCTGTTCGGCGTGCGCGCATGACCCCACCCGAGGAGAACACGATGGGCCTTTACGAACGCCTCTTCCAACCCGCCGTCTCGCGGCGGCGCTTCCTGCAGGCCACCGCGGCCTCGGGCGCCGCGGCCACGCTCGTCGGTGGCCAGACGCTGCGCGAGACGCAGGCTCAGGGCAGCCCGGCACCGCGGTCGGAGACCAAGATCACGAAGAATATCTGCCACCAGTGCCCGGCGCGCTGCGGAATCGACGTCTACACCACCGACGGCCGCGTGCACGCGATCTACGGCACGACCGACCACCCGATCGCCAATGGCAAGCTGTGCCCGAAGGGCCCGCTGGGGACGTACATCCTGTACGACCCCGACCGCTTCAAGGGCCCGATGAAGCGCACCAACCCGAACAAGGGTCGCAACGAGGATCCGAAGTTCGTCCCGATCAGCTGGGACGAGGCGCTGCAGATGTTGGCTGACCGGCTGCAGGGCCTGCGCGACAGGGGCGAGAGCCACCGCTTCGCGCTCGTCTACGGCCGCGGCTGGGGCGCCTCGTGCGCCGGGCTGCAGGGCACGTTCGGCGCGCTGTACGGCAGCCCCAACGTCGCCATCGGCCACAGCTCGATGTGCTCCGACGGCAGCATCAAGAGCAAGCAGGCCACTGACGGCAACGGCAGCTACAACGCGCACGACTACCGTCACTGCAACTACCTGCTGCTGTTCGGCGTCGGCTTCCTGGAAGCGTTCCGCCCCTACAACAACGTGATGCAGATGTGGGGCTACATGCGCACCAAGTCGCCGAAGACGCGCGTGACGGCGGTGGACGTGCACGTCAACACCACGCTCGCGGCGAGCGACCGCGCGCTGCTGATCAAGCCCGCCACCGACGGCGCGCTGGCGCTGGCGATCGCGCACGTGATCCTGGCCGAAGGGCTGTGGGAGAAGAGCTTCGTCGGCGACTTCAAGGACGGCGTCAACCGCTTCGTGCCGGGGCAGACGGTGGACCCCGACACGTTCGCCGAGAAGTGGGTCAAGGGCCTCGTCGAGTGGTGGAACATCGAGCTGAAGGACCGCACGCCGAAGTGGGCCGAGGGCGTGACGACGATCCTCGAGCGCGACATCCTCGCCACCGCGCGCGAGTTCGGCACCACGCGCCCGGCGATGGCCCTGTTCGAGCGCGGCGTGCACGCGCACAGCAACGGCATCCTCAACGGCATGGCGGTGCACTCGCTCAACGCGCTGGTGGGCTCGCTGTTCGCCGAGGGCGGAATGATGTACCAGATGGGCCCGTCGTACGGGCCGATGCCGGTCGACGCCGCCGAGTACATGGACGACTACGCGAAGAACGGCTCGTGGAAAAGCCAGCCGCGCATCGACCTCAAGGGCCACCGCGACGGCTACCTGCTGGCCAACAACATGCTGCAGGAGGTGGGCCCGAACTCGCTCGCGGGCCGGCCGTACAAGCTCGACACGATCATGTTCTACCAGAACAACTCGGTGTGGACGGCGCCCAACGGCAAGGCCTGGGAGGAGGCGCTGCGAGAGCTGTTCGTCATCGACACCAGCCCGTTCCCGGGCGAGACGGCGATGATGGCAGACCTGATCCTGCCCGACCACACCTACCTCGAGCGCTACCAGGACGCGCCGACGTATCCGTTCGAGGGCTGGCCGATGACGCAGTTGCGCGTGCCGGCGATCAAGCCGCTGTACGACACCAAGTACTTCGGCGACACGCTGATCGAGATCGGCAAGCGCATGAAAGGTCCGATGGGCGACTACTACAAGGCGCTGGGCAGCGCCGAGAACGTGCTGCGCCATCTCGCCAAGGGCTTCGAAAAGAACCCCGGCGACAACGGCGTCGACGGTTGGGACAGCTGGGTCGAGAAGGGCGTCTGGTACAAGAAGCCGTATTTGTGGCGGCAAGTGCGTGGCGAGTTCTTTGAGTGGGACGGCAAGGCCTACGCCAAGCCGATGACGCCCGAAGAGGTCAAGGCCAAGCTGCTGAAGACGCCGTCGGGCAAGTTCGAGTTCCGCTCCGGATGGCTCGAGGCGCAGGCCGACTGGATCGCCGAGAAGACCGGCCGCGACCGCGCGAAGCTGATGTTCCCGCACTGGGAGGAGCCCAAGCACCCCGGCGGCGGCGACCTTTACATGGTGACACCGAAGGTGGCGCTGCACGCCGAGGGACGCGGCGGCAACATCCCGATCGCGATCTCGCTGCTGCAGCCGACGATGGGCGGGCGCGACCAGGTCTACATCGAGATCCATCCCGCGACGGCGCGCGCACGCGGCATCTCCGACGGCGACCGCATCCGTGTCAAGACCAACCTCGGCACGATCGAGGGCCATTGTCGGCTGTACGAGGGGGTGCGCCCGGACACGATCGTGTTCCCGATGGAGCACGGCCACTGGGCGATGGGGCGCTGGGCCAAGGACCGCTCGCCAGGGCATAGCGGCGAGATCACCGTCAACCAGAGCGACCGCATCAGCGGCCAGTGCAACTACTACAGCACCAAGGTCACGGTCGAGAAGGCATGACCGCCGGTACCACAGGGCACCAAAGCAAGGAGACCGAGATGGCGAAATGGGGCATGGTCATCGACCTGGACAAGTGCACCGGCTGCCAGGCCTGCACGACGGCCTGCGCGATGGAGAACAACCGCCTGCCGGGCGAGAACTGGCAGGATGTCCTCTTCTATCACGAGGGCACGTACCCGAACGTGAGCATGCAGTGGTTCCCGCGCCCGTGCATGCACTGCGAGCACCCCAGTTGCGTCGACGTTTGTCCGACACGCGCGACGTACAAGGATCCAGACGGCGGCTACGTTTTGATCGACTGGAACAAGTGCATCGGCTGCAAGGCGTGCATGGTCGCGTGTCCGTATGGCGTGCGCTTCTACATGGACGAGCAGCCGACGCTCGAGCCCGATCTTCGCACGGTGTTCCCGGGCGGCCGCGAACGCATCTGGGATCCGCCCTACCGCATGCCGGACGCGAACGAG
>CALIDR010000156.1 GCA_938022295.1 uncultured Burkholderiaceae bacterium | reverse complement strand
GCCTCCACTCGGGGAGGTTGACCCAGGATGTCTCACACTGTGGCGGTCGGCCCTGCGCGCCGACTGCGCTGCGCTGCTCGCCGCCACACAGTTCGCCCGCACCGGGTGCCGCCTGGCGCGATGTCCACCGTCGAGTTGTGCGAAAGCGTGCCTGTGCTCGCCTTCGCAGTGCTCGTCGATATGGCAAAGCGCCGTGCGCGCCCGCGCGCACGGCGCTTTGCCGCACCGACCTCGGCAGACGGCACGAAGCGAACGACCGATGTCGGCCGAGCGCCGGGAGAGGGCGAGCGCTGCCCCCCGAATCGCCGGCGCCCGGCCGCGCTTTGGCCTCAGCGCAGCCGCAGGCGCTCGCGCGCCGCGTCGTACTCGCGCTGCAGCCGCGCGACGAGCTCGGCTGCGGGCACGACGGCGTGCACGGCGCCGATCCCCTGCCCGCAGCCCCAGATGTCCTTCCAGGCCTTCTTCGCGCCTTCGCCGCCGCCGGCAAAGTTCATCGTCTTGACGTCGCCCTCGGGCAGGTGGTCGGGGTCGAGGCCCGCGGCGCGGATCGACGCCTTCAGGTAGTTGCCGTGCACGCCGGTGAACAGGCTCGAGTAGACGATGTCGTCGCTCGTGCCGTCGACGATCGCCTGCTTGTACGCCTCGCTCGCGCGCGCCTCGTCGGTGGCGATGAAGGCCGAGCCGATGTAGGCGAGGTCGGCGCCCATCGCCTGGGCCGCCAGCACGCCGCCGCCGGTGGCGATCGCACCCGACAGCGCCAGCGGCCCGTCGAACCACTCGCGGATTTCCTGCACGATGGCAAAGGGGCTCTTCACGCCGGCATGTCCCCCGGCGCCGGCGGCCACCGGGATCAGCCCGTCGGCGCCCTTCTCGATCGCCTTGCGCGCGAACGCGTTGTTGATCACGTCGTGCAGCACGATGCCGCCCCAGCCGTGCACGGCGTCGTTGACGTCGGAACGCGCGCCGAGCGACGTGATCACGATCGGCACCCGGTACTTCGCGCAGACCTGCATGTCGTGCTCGAGCCGGTCGTTGCTCTTGTGCACGATCTGGTTGATCGCGAACGGCGCCGCGTGCCGGTCGGGGTGGTCGCGGTCCCACGCGGCGAGCGTCTCGGTGATCTCGGCGAGCCACTCGTCGAGCTGCGACGCCGGCCGGGCGTTGAGCGCCGGCATCGAGCCGACGATGCCCGCGGTGCACTGCGCGATCACGAGCCTGGGGTTGCTGACGATGAACAGCGGCGCGCCGATGACGGGCAGGCGCAGGTGGTCGAACACGGCTGGAAGCGTCAAGACGGGTCTCCGGTGGACGGTCAGAACGCCTCGACGGCCATCGCCGTCACGCCTTCGGCACCGTCGACGATGCTGTCGCGGATGCCGGGCACGCGGCCGAGGATGTGATCGGCGTAGAAGCGCGCAGTGGTGATCTTGGCGCGCATGAAGTCGGCGTCGCGCCCGGCGGCGAGATGGCGCTCGGCCGCCAGCAGCGCGCGCGCCATCTGCCAGCCCGCCACCAGGTTGCCGGCGAGCATCAGGTACGGCACCGAGCCGGCGTAGGCGGCGGCCGGGTTCGTCTTGCCCTGCGCGACGAGGTAGTCGACGACGTCGAGGAACGCGGCACGCGCGGCGCGCAGGCGGGCGAGCATCGCGCGCGCGGCGGCGCTGCCGGCGTTCGCGGCATTCGCGAGCTCGGTCTCGGTGGCCTCGATGCGGCCGGCGATCGCCCTCGCGGTCGTGCCGCCGTCGCGCACCGTCTTGCGGCCGACGAGGTCGTTGGCCTGGATCGCCGTCGTGCCCTCGTAGATCGTCAGGATCTTGGCGTCGCGCAGGTGCTGCGCCGCGCCCGTCTCCTCGATGAAGCCCATGCCGCCGTGCACCTGCACGCCGAGCGACGCGACGTCGAGGCTCATCTCGGTGCTGTAGCCCTTCACGAGCGGCACGAGGAACTCGTAGAAGGCCTGGTTCTGCGCGCGCGCCGCGGCGTCGGGGTGCGCGTGCGCGGCGTCGTAGGCCGCGGCGGCCACGGCAGCCATCGCGCGGCAGCCCTCGGTGTATGCGCGCATCGTCATCAGCATGCGCTTGACGTCGGGGTGATGGATGATCGGCGCCGCCCCCGGCGTGGACCCGTCGACCGGGCGCGACTGCACGCGCTCGCGCGCGTAGCTCACGGCCTTCTGGTACGCGCGCTCGGCGAGCGCGATGCCCTGCACGCCCACCGCGTAGCGCGCGGCGTTCATCATGATGAACATGTACTCGAGGCCGCGGTTCTCCTGGCCCACCAGGTGACCCACGGCCCCGCCCCGGTCGCCGTACTGCAGCACCGCGGTCGGGCTCGCCTTGATGCCGAGCTTGTGCTCGATGCTGACGCAGTGGACGTCGTTGCGCGCGCCGAGGCCGCCGTCCGCGTTGACCAGGAACTTCGGCACGATGAACAGGCTGATGCCCTTGACGCCCTCGGGCGCGCCGGCGACGCGCGCGAGCACGAGGTGGACGATGTTCTCGGCCATGTCGTGCTCGCCGTAGGTGATGAAGATCTTCGTGCCGAAGATCCGGTACGTGCCGTCGGGCTGCGGCTCGGCGCGCGTGCGCACGGCGGCGAGGTCGCTGCCGGCCTGCGGCTCGGTCAGGTTCATCGTCCCGGTCCAGCGCCCCTCGATCATCGGCGGGATGTAGGTCGCCTTCTGCGCGTCGCTGCCGGCCACGAGCAGCGCCTCGATCGCGCCGTCGGTCAGCAGCGGGCACAGCGCGAAGCTCAGGTTGGCGCTGTTCAGGATCTCGTTGCACGCCGCGCCGATCGTCTTCGGCAGCCCCTGGCCGCCGAAGCCGGCCGGATGCTGCAGCCCCTGCCAGCCGGCCTCGGCGAACTGGCGGAACGCGTCCCTGAAGCCGGGCGTCGTGCGCACCTCGCCGTCGTGCCACGACGAGGGGTTGCGGTCACCCTCCCAGTTCAGCGGCGCAACGACGTTCTCGTTGAACTTCGCGCACTCCTCGAGCACGGCCTGCGCCGTCTCGACGCCGGCATCCTCGAAACCGGGCAGCTGCGACACCGCCTCGAGGTTCGCGAGCTCGGTCATCGCGAACAGCATGTCCTTGACGGGGGCACGGTAGGTCATGGGGGGCTCCGGATGGACGACGGGGGCGCCTGGCGGCGCCCCCGCGGGTGGGGAAAGAAAGGGTCAGAGCTTCTCGATCAGCTCCGGCACCGCGGTGAACAGGTCGGCCTCGAGCGCGTAGTCGGCCACCGCGAAGATCGGCGCCTCGGGGTCCTTGTTGATCGCCACGATCACCTTGCTGTCCTTCATGCCCGCCAGGTGCTGGATCGCCCCGCTGATGCCCACCGCCACGTACAGCTGCGGCGCCACGATCTTGCCCGTCTGCCCGACCTGCCAGTCGTTCGGGGCGTAGCCGGCATCGACCGCCGCGCGGCTGGCGCCGAGCGCCGCGCCCAGCTTGTCGGCCAGCGGCGTGAGCACCTCGGCGAACTTCTCGCTCGAGCCCAGCGCCCGTCCGCCCGAGACGATGATCTTGGCCGCGGTCAGTTCCGGGCGCTCGAGCTTGGCGATCTCGCTGCCGAGCCACTGCGCCTTGTCGCTGGCCGCCACCGCGGGCACGCTTTCGACGGCGGCGCTGCCGCCGGCCGCCGGCGCGGCGTCGAAGCCCGTCGTGCGCACCGTGAGCACCTTCACCGCGTCGGTGGACTGCACGGTGGCGATCGCGTTGCCGGCGTAGATCGGGCGCTCGAACGTGTCGGGGCCGACGACCTTGCTCACGTCGCTGAGCTGCGCCACGTCCAGCAGCGCGGCCACCCGCGGGGCGACGTTCTTGCCGCTGGCGGTGGCGGGGAACAGGAGGTGGCTGTAGCCCGCGGCCACCGCCAGCACCTGCGCCGCGAGGTTCTCCGCCAGCCCGTGGGCGAGCGCCTGGCCGTCGGCGTGCAGCACCTTGGCCACGCCCTCGATGCGCGCGGCGGCCTGCGCGGCACCGGCGGCGTCGTGCCCGGCCACCAGCACGTGCACCTCGCCGCCGCACTGGCGCGCGGCGGTCACGGTGTTCAGCGTCGCGCCCTTGATCGAGGCGTGGTCGTGTTCGGCGATGACGAGGACGGGCATTCAGATCACCTTGGCTTCGTTCTTCAGCTTGTCCACCAGCGTGGCGACGTCGGGCACCTTGATGCCGGCGCTGCGCTTGGGCGGCTCGGCCACCTTCAGCGTCCTGATGCGCGGCGTCACGTCCACCCCCAGGTCGGCGGGTTTCACCGCGTCCAGCGGCTTCTTCTTGGCCTTCATGATGTTGGGCAGCGTCACGTAGCGCGGCTCGTTCAGGCGCAGGTCGGTGGTGACGATCGCCGGCAGCGCGAGCTTCACCGTCTCCAGGCCGCCGTCGATCTCGCGCGTGACCTTCACGCTCTGCCCCTCGACCTCGACCTTGCTCGCGAACGTGCCCTGCGGCAGGCCGGCGAGCGCGGCGAGCATCTGGCCGGTCTGGTTGCAGTCGTCGTCGATCGCCTGCTTGCCCAGGATCACCAGGCCCGGCTGCTCCTTGTCGACCAGCGCCTTGAGCAGCTTGGCCACCGCCAGCGGCTGCAGCTCTTCCGTGGTCTCGACCAGGATCGCGCGGTCGGCGCCGATGGCCATCGCGGTGCGCAGCGTCTCCTGGCACTGGGCGACGCCGCACGACACGGCGATCACCTCGGTGGCGGCACCCTTCTCCTTCAGCCGCACCGCCTCCTCGACGGCGATCTCGTCGAACGGGTTCATGCTCATCTTGACGTTGGCGATGTCCACACCGCTGCCGTCGCCCTTGACGCGCACCTTGACGTTGTAGTCGACCACCCGCTTGACGGGAACGAGAATCTTCATGCCGCAATGCTCCTGCGTGGGATGGCTGGGGTCGGGAACGCGATTCTAGGAACTGGCTTCGCCCGCGGACCAAAATCGAACGGTCGTGCTATTTTGACAGCATCGGGGTGCCCGGTCCAGCCCCCCTCCGGCGCGCGCGTGGCGCACGCGCGTCGGTCAACCCTGGGCCGCGGCGATGCCGCGCCGCACGTCGACGAACGCGAGCAGCACCAGGCCCAGCACGAAGAACGAGCCGGTGGAGACGATCGCCAGCCGGTGGTTGCCGTCGGTCAGCAGCGTCACCAGCCCGTACGTCATCGGCCCGAGGATCGCCGACAGCCGGATCGCGAACGTCCACAGCCCGTAGAACTCCGCGCGCCGCAGCGCCGGCGACAGCGCGCCGGCGAGCGCCCGCCCGGCCGACTGGCTCGAACCCATGCACAGCCCTGCGATCACCGCCGCCACCCAGAACAGCCCCGGCCCGGTGGCGGCCCAGGCGAGCAGCGTCATCACGATCCAACCCGCGAGCGTGACGGCGAGCGCCGGCCGGTGGCCGATGCGGTCCTGCACGTAGCCCCACGCGAACGCGCCGCCGGCCGCGGCGATGTTGACGAGGAAAATCAGCATCATCGTCTGCTGCTGCTCGAACTGCAGCACCTGCTCGGCGTACACCGCCGCCAGCGCGACGACGACCGAGATCCCCGCCTGGTACGCCACCGCGCAGGCGAGCAGCGCGGTGAAGTCGCGGAACCGCCGCGCCTCGTGCCACGTGCGTGCCAGCCGCTCGAGCGAGGCGCGCAGCCCCGTCTCGCCGGCCGGCTGCGTCTGCGGCAGCGCGCGCTCCTTCAGCAGCGCGAACGTGGCCAGCGACGACAGCGCGAACACGCCCGCCGTGATCAGCATCGTCACGGGCACGAAGTGGGAGGCCGGCAGCCCCTGCCCTTGGGCCCAGATCACGTATGCCAGGCTGAGCCCGAGCGTGAGCATGCCGCCGAAGTAGCCGAAGCTCCAGCCCCAGCCCGAGACGCGGCCGAGGCTGTCCTCGCGCGCGAGCTCGGGCAGGAAGGCCGCGATCAGCGACTCGCCGTACGTGTAGAAGACGTTGGACAGCACGACGGCCACCACCGCCCACGCGACGTCGCCCGGCCCGGCGCCGGCCAGCGCCGCCGTCGCGGCCACGCAGCCGATCGTCGACAGCAGCAGCAGCCGCTTCTTGGCCGCGCGCAGGTCGGCGTAGGCGCCGATCGCGGGCATCGTCGCCATCACGATCAGGCTCGACGCCGCGAGCGCGCTCGTCCACGCGAATGTCGCCCACGACGCGCCGCCGGCCACACCGCCGACGAAGTAGGCGCTGAACACCGCGGTGAGGACAACAGTCGTGTAGCCCGAGTTGGCGAAGTCGTACATCGCCCAGCCGAACACCTCGCGCTTGCGCACGCCCGGGTTCAGCGCATCCTGGGGAAACAGCGGCATCGGCGCTCTCAGGGCCGCGCGGGCGGCATCGGGGCCCGCATCGGCGACGGCGGGCCGGTCGTCGCCGGCCCGCGCGGCTCGACGGGCGGCAGGGCGATGATGCCAAGGTTCGGCAGCCATGGCCGACTTGCACGGTGCCGCCCCATCGCCCCCCGCCGCGCGGCGTCGGAAGCCTTTACACGAGCGGCGGTCGGGGCGCGTCGGACCGCGCCAAGTCCATGAAATTCGGACGGTTTTTGCGCACGGCACAGGCCTTGCTTAATTCGCCTGCGCGGCGTCGCGGCGCGCGAACGCCCGAGGTCGGCGGCGATCTCGACGGCGGGCACACGCACAGGGAGCGTTCGCACACGGCGCCGAAGGCGTCTGGCCAGCACCCGCTGCCGATGCCCGGGTTTGTCAATTGGAGGGATTCGTGATGTCGACATCTCCTGGCCCCGTCAAGCTTACGCTGCGCGGTGCCGTCTTCTGCGCGTCGCTCGCGCTTTCGACCTACGCTGTGCACGCCGCGACACCGTTCGAAGTCGACGTCTCGACGTCGATCACCGACGGTCTGGCCTGGCTGGACGCGAACGGCGCATTCAACATCATCAGCAGCGCCGGCGACGCCGTCGGCCTGACGACGCTCGCGCTGCTCGAGAAGCGCGCCAGCGGCAACCTGAACGACCCGCCGCAAGGCTACGCCGGCGCCAGCGCCGACGACCAGGCGCGCCTGCGCCGCGCCGTGCGCTCGATGATCAATTCCATCAACGCGCAGGGCAACGGCTTCTACGCCTACCGCGACGGCGGCTACATGATGGCGCTGTCGCTGTACATGCGTACCGGCGGCCCGGATGTGAACACGGCCGCCGGGTCGCCCGAACTCGACGGCGCGCCGCTGACGCTCGTCCAGGCGATGAATCGCGTCGTCGACCGTACGCTGGCGAACCAGCGGCAGGGCCTGAGCGACACGCTGGCACCGCATCCCGAGAACAACGGCTACTGGTGTTACGTCAACAACGGCTGCCGCGACTCGTCGACGACGCAGCTCGTGGTGGCAGGCCTGGCCGGCGCGCTGGGCCTGTACTCCGATCCGGCGTTTGCCGACGCCGGCCGGCTCGCCGCCGTGCAGGCGGCGGTGGCGCGCTCGCGCCAGGCCTACGCCCGCAACGGCGTCCCCGGGCAATCGTTCGCGGCGTGCGGCATCCTGCCGGGCGAGCAGGGGCACGGGTACAACGCAGGTAACCAGAACAGCATCCAACAAACGGCGTCCGGCACCTGGATCCAGCTCGTCGGCGGCGCCAACGTCAACGACCCGAACGTGCAGGGCTACCTGCGCTGGCTGCGCAACCGCTACCGCCACACCCAGGATCCGACATCCCAGGTGGACGCGTTCTGGGGCATCAGCCACTGGTACTACATGTGGTCGTTCTCGAAAGCGCTCGAGTTCATCACGCGCTCGGGCATCAGTCCGGCGCCGGGCAACATCGGCCCGGCCGACTTCGGCACGCTGCCGTCGGGCAGTGACCCAGCGTGCGCCAACCGCCAGGAGCACCGCGATCCGGCCACCGACGTGCGCGTCGCCCGCTTCGGAAGCGGCGGCACCGGCTATTACGGCGCCGAAGCCAAGCGGGTCTACTACGACTTCGCGTACAACATCCTGAGCTGGCAGTGCGGCACGGCCGGCAGTACCGGCGGGAGCAACGGCCAGTACGCGTGCAACGGCGCGCCCTCGCCCTGGAATCAGTACTCCCGCCAGGCCTATGCGCTGCTCGTTCTGCAGCGCTCGACCGGTGGCGGCTGCGTCGACAGCGACGGCGACGGCGTCTGCGACGACGTCGACAACTGCCCGGCGGTGCCGAACCCGGGTCAGGAGGACAGCAACGGCAACGGGATCGGCGATGCGTGCGAGAGGATCGCGCGCTGCGATGTCGACGGCGACGGCGACATCGACAGGCTCGACACTGCGCTGATCAGCAAGGCCCGCGGCCAGCGCGCCAGCGGCCCGGACGACCCGCGCGACAGCGACGGCGACCTGCGCATCACGCCGAACGACGTGAAGGTCTGCCTGCCGCAGTGCACGCGGCCGAACTGCGCGATCCAGTGAAGATTGAACCGAGGCAATCCAAAGGAGTAATCCAATGAAGTTCTCCATCAAGAAGGCCGTTTCCGGTTTCGCGATGTCGATCTGCGTCGCGATGTCGGCGCACGCGATCCCGCTGTCCGACCTGCTCGCCGGCGGTTCCATCGACGCTGGCGACAAGCGGTTCGACCAGTGGACGTTCAAGTTCGCCGAAGCGTCGGACAACGTCTACCTGATCGACCCTTCCAAGATCGATGTCTCCGCGCTGAACGACGGCGGCGACAAGCCCGGGCCCGGTCTGCTGTTCACGTTCGAGCCCCGCACTGCCGGTGTCGTCGGAGACGGGGTGTTCGCCTTCACCGACTACAGCTTCGGCTTCCGCGTCTCGTCCCTGGTCGGCAAGAAGATCGTCGGGGTCTCGATGGGCGACTTCTTCGGTGAACTCGACTTCCTCGACGGCGAGGATCTTCTGGCAACCGTGATCGAGTTCGTCCGCGACCGCGACGGCAACCTGCTGGCGCAGATCGACGTGACGGAGAGCATCCTTGAGGGCGTCGAGGACTACAAGGGATTCGACGCGGCGACCTTCGCACCGCAGGACGAAATCTTCGTCGTGAAGAACATGCTGATCTCGTCAGCGGCCCAGGGCGAAGGGATCTGGGTCAGCACGTTCTACCAGCGTTTCGAGCAGAGCGTCCCCGAGCCGGGTTCGCTCGCGCTCGTCGCGCTCGCGCTCGCCGGCGTCGGCGCGGTCGCGCGCAGGCGGCCCATCTGAAGCCACACGGCCGCGCCTCGCGGCTGACCGGAGTGAAGGCGGCCTGCGGGCCGCCGTTCCATTTCGGGGCACGAGCCCTTTTGCCTTGCTCGAACGCGGCGCACCACAAGCCACGCGGGCACATCACGTCGTCCATGGAGGAGCCACTATGAATGTGAATACCGTCGTGGTCTCGACCCGGCCCGCCCGTGTCGCGCGGCGCTTGATCGCCGCCGCCCTGCTTGCCGCCGGCAGCGCCCAGGCGAACCAGGTCTTCACCACCGACTGCGCCTTCGACTTCAAGGACCGCTTCGGCGTCGACGAGGCAGTGTGCGCGTCGGGCGACGTCGACACCAAGCCGCCGGGCTTCATCGTCGTCTTTCCCGAGGGCAACGTCTGCGTGGTGCGCGCGGGCACGCTGGTGCCGGGTGCGGGCATTGCCGACGTGACCGCCGGCGGCTGCAACACGGTCGTGGGCACCGGCCTCGGCGGCACGTTCTTCGACGAGATCGTCTGGCTGCCTCCGCTGCAGCGCGGTCTGTTCCAGGTCGTCCTCGACGAGAACCAGAACGGCGTCTTCGACGCCCCGGACTTCGCCGGCAACCTGTTCCGCGTCGGCGACCCGGTCGGTGCCAGCGTCGACGTGGCCGGCATCAAGGCCGCGGCGGGAGCCCAGTTCGATCGCTGGGACGGGCTGGCGAAGCACTGGCACTGGGTCTCGGACGCGAGCACCGCGATCAGCATCGCCTGGTCCGCGAGCTCGGGCGACTGGGTGTCCGCGGGGGTCAGCGTGTTCGGGGCGATCGCGGGGATCCCGACCGACTACAACGGCGCCGTGCTCAACACGGGTGGCAAGCTCATCGAGGCGCTCGCAGCCCAGCAGGCCCGGCGCTACCAGGGCCTGCGCGACGATCCGCCGGACCCGGACTTCGCCGACTTCGCGGTGCTCGACCTCGCGCTGGTCAACGCCGAGCTGGCGGCCGACGCCGAGTTGTACCCGGGCGTGCCGCTGGCCTACCCCTTAGCCGCGCGCGGCACGTCGGCATACGAACGCGCGCAGCTGGCGCTGGCCAATCGCGCGGCGGAGCAATCGGCGCTCGTGCTGGCGTTGACGGTGACGCTCGAGAAATTGCAGGGCGCCGAGGCCGCGGCCGACGACGAGTACGTCGCGCAACAGGCGCGCATGCTCAAGCGCTACGCCGACGATCTGGTCGCCAACCTTGGCGCGATGCGGCTGGCAGTGCAGGACTATCAGGCCGAACAGTCCGCGCTGGGCGTGGCGGGAACCGTCTACCCGGCGGCCGAGATCGCCGCCGTGGTGGCGCGCGTCAACACGTCCGGCCTGACGCCCGACGAGCAGGCGAGCCTGGCCGCCGCCGGTTTCACCGATGCCGACGTCGCGTTCCTGCTCGACCGCACGGCGGCGCTCGCTGCGCAGGTGCCGGCAGCGGACTTCACGCGCGGGCAGACGCTCGGCGACCTGTTGGCCGGCATCGATGCCGGGATCGCCGCGTTCCAGTCGGTGTCGGCGCAGGCCGCCGCCGTGATCGCCGATCGCGCGCCGTTCGTGGTCGCCAGGTTCCCGACCGCCAACGCCGGTGGCCCCTACGCGGGCGTCCAGGGATCGCCGATCGCGCTGAGCGGTGCCGGCTCGACCGACCCCAACGGCGACGTGCTGACGTACGAGTGGGACTTCGACCTCGACGGCGTCTTCGGCGACGCGGTCGGCGCCAACGTCGCCTACGTGTCGAATCGCGCGACGACGACGCGGGTCGGGCTGCGGGTGACCGACCCGCAAGGGCACTGGGACGTGGCATACGCCGATGTGCGCGTCGATCCCGCCAACCGACCGCCGCGCATCGACGCCTTCGTGCCCGCCAGCCTGTCGCCGGTGGCATCGCCGGCCGCGCCGCTGGCGTTCAGCGTCGTCGCCAGTGATCCCGACGGGGATGCGCTGAGCGTGCGCTGGACGGTCGACGGCGTGCCGGTGGCCGCCGGAACGAACTACGTGTTCACCCCCGCACCGGGCCAGGCGGGCCCGGTGATCGTGCGGGTCACGGTCAGCGACGGCAATCCGCTCAGCCCCGACGCCGTCGAACAGCGGGTCGTGCGCATCGAGGCCGACACTCCCGTGCTGATCGCGGTGCCCAGCGTCGTCGGCGCCACGCGGTCCGAAGCCGAGGCGGCGATCGTCGCTGCAGGGCTCGGCGTCGGCTCGGTGACGCAGGTGTACGACGCGGTCGTGCCGGCCAACGTGGTGATCGCCCAGGTGCCGCCCCCAGGCACCCAGGTCGCGGCCGGCACGGCGGTCGCACTCGTCGTCTCCCTCGGCCGCGAGCCCGT
>CALIDR010000155.1 GCA_938022295.1 uncultured Burkholderiaceae bacterium | reverse complement strand
TGATGCAGCGCTGGGCGGCGTCGACGCCCAAGGGCGCCGAGTTCACGATGCCGACCGCGAAGTGATCGCGCTGCCCCCGCCGCCGTCGCTCGTGCCGATGGCGCGCATCAGCTGCGACGTCGACACGCTCGTCAGCCTCGGGGCCGGCCCTTACGGCGAGCGGCGCGTCGTGCCGCTGGGCGGCGGCACCGTCGAGGGTCCGGAGCTCAACGGCACGATCGTCGAAGGCGGCGCCGACTGGCAGGTCGCGCGCGCCGACGGTGCGCTCGACATCGCCGCGCACTACGTGCTGCGCCTGGCCGACGGCGCACTGGACGAGGTGCAGAGCACCGGACTGCGCCACGGCCCGCCCGAGGTCATGGCACGCCTGGCCGCCGGCGAGGCGGTGCGACCCGACGAGTACGTGTTCCGCACCGTGATGCGCTTCACCACCGGCCACCCGGCGTGGCTGCACCTGAACAAGGTAATCGCGATCGCGGCGGGCCAGCGCGAGGCGCGGCGCGTGATCCTCGACGTGTACCGGCTGACCTGAGCCGCGCTCACCCCAGGTGGCGCGCCAGCGCCTCGACGTCTTCCGGGAACATCTGCCCCGCCTCGGCCTGCACGACCTTACCGTCGCGGCCGAGCACGATCGTGATCGGCAGGCCCTTGGGCTTGGGCAGCGCCTTGTGGAACTCGGGCGTCACGAGCGCGGTGGGAAAGTCGTAGCCGTGCTTGCGCATGTACGCGCGCGCGTCGTCGACCTTGCGGTCGATCGACAGCGTGAGCATCGCCAGGCCCCGCTCGCGCTGTGCCTGCCACAGCTTCGCGACGTGCGGCGTGACGAGCGCGCAGAACGGGCACCAGCTCGCCCACCAGTACAGCACCAGCACGCGGCCGCGCACCTGCTCGGGCTCGAAGCGGCCGCCGTCGACGAGGTCGACGGCCGGCACCGCGAGCGCGGTACCGACGGCGGGCAGCGGCGGCGCGGCCTTCTCGCGCGCGGCGATCTCGGCGGCCGACGGCGGCGTGGCCTGCGCGTGCAGCCACGACGGCGCGGCGAGCAGGCCGGCGGCGGTGATCCAGAGGCGGCGTTGGCGTTGCATGGGCGCTCCCGGTGGACGCCCAGCTTAAGGCCTTGCGGGCCGCACCGGCATCGGGAGGTGTTCCGATCGTCGTCGCGGCTATCCTCGCGCGATGAACGCGAGGACCCTGATCGTCACCGGCGCGAGCCGCGGCATCGGCGCCGCCACCGCCGTGCGCGCGGCGCGCGCCGGCTTCGACGTCGTCGTCAACTGCCTGCGCGACGAGGCGGCGGCCGGGCGCGTGGCCGCCGCGGTGGGCGCCGGAGGCCGGCGCGCGCTCGTCGTGCGTGCCGACGTCGCGACCGAAGCCGGCGTGCTTGCGCTGTTCGAAGCCTGCGACCGCGGATTCGGGCGGCTCGACGCGCTCGTCAACAACGCCGGCGTCGTCGACGTCGCGCAGCGTGTCGACGAGATGGGCGAGGCGCGCCTTTCGCGCATGTTCACGACCAACGTCGTCGGCCCGATGCTGTGCGCGCGCGAGGCGGTGCGGCGGCTGAGCACGCGCCACGGCGGCGCGGGCGGCGCGATCGTCAACGTCTCGAGCGCCGCGGCGCGGCTCGGCTCGCCGAACCAGTACGTCGACTACGCGGCGAGCAAGGCCGCGATCGACACCTTCACGAAGGGCCTCGCGCTCGAGGTCGCCGCCGAAGGCATCCGCGTCAACGCGGTGCGCCCGGGCATCATCGACACCGAGATCCACGCCAGCGGGGGCCAGCCCGCCCGCGCGCGCGAGCTGGCGCCGAGCGTGCCGATGCAGCGCGCCGGCACCGCCGACGAGGTGGCGGCGGCGATCGTGTGGCTGCTGTCGGCCGACGCAAGTTACGTCACCGGCGCGATCGTCGACGTGACGGGCGGGCGGTGAGCCTGCCGCAGCGCCGAGCCGGGGTCCGCACGTCGGCAGACCCCGGTCGTCGCGCTCGCGGTTGCTGTTACTTTTTCGGCTTCTTGCCCTGCGGGTACGCGGCCACCGCCTCGATCTCGACCAGCCAGCCGAGCACCGGCAGCGTCGCGACCTGGATGTTGGCGCGCGCAGGCCGCGTCGCGTTGACGACGACGACCGGCGCGTACGCCGGGATCACCTCGCCGGTGACGAGGTTCACGTTGGCGAAGAACTTGCGGTAGGCGCGGTTCCAGCCGGCGTAGTCGGCGCGCGTGGCGCCCGGGGGCGCTTCGAGGTAGATGCGCAGGTACGTCACGTCCTGCATCGTCAGGCCGTTGGCTTCGAGGTTCTCCTTGATGCGCGCCAGGTTGTTCATGCCCTGCGCTTCGGTGATGGTGACGCCCGCCGGCAACTCCCCGCACGAGAAGCCTGGATAGAACGAGTAGTCGATGAAGCGAGCGGGCGTGCCGGCCGGCGAACACGTGTTCAGCCCCGACGGGCCGATGCCGGCCGTCCAGTACATGTCGACGTTGCGCCCGACGCCGAAGCCGCTGGCGAGGAACGGGTCCGGGTTGACGCTGCCGTCGGCGCGCGGCGGGATGTAGTAGTCGACCTCGGTGGGCTTGGGCTGCGCAAACGCGGCGCCGGCGGCCAAGGTCGCGGCCACGGCGAGGCAGGTGCCGACACGGCGAGGCAGGGATGCGATGGTCATGGGAAGTCTTCCTCGATGGGGGTGGGTGGGGTTCGCAGTTGTGGAGGGGATCCGTGTTCAGGCGGCCACGCGCTGCGCGATCTCCATCACCGCCTTGCGCGCCGACTCGATCGCGCCGGCCTGCCAGGCGATGTAGTAGCTCAGGTGGTCACCGGCGAAGTGCACGCGCCCCTCGGGCTGATTCAGCAGCGTGTACGCGGGCACGCGCTGGCCACCCGACGTGGGCCAGCTGACCCAGCCGCCCTCGCTGAACGGCGTCTTCAGCCACGACACGCTGAACGAGTTCTCGAGCTCGTCGATGTACGCCGGGCCGTGGATCTTGGCGCCCTGCGTGATCGCCTCGCGCTCGCGAGCGGCGGGCGAGAGGTCGGAATAGAAGTTCGCCGCGGCGCCGAAGTTGTAGTAGCCGATGACGACGCCCTTCTTCGTCAGGTAGCCGTAGCTCGGATACCAGATCGTCGCCAGGTTGAGGTTCGTATTGGTGATGCCGCCCATGATCCCCTCGTCCTCTTCCCAGAATCGGCGGCGGTACTGCAGGCCGATCTTGCCGGTGGACACCGGCACCGGCACGCCGAGGGCCGACTGCACGGCCGGCGAAAAGTTCGACGGGATGTTCTTCAGGATCTGCGGCGGGATCGTGCAGATGCAGTAGTCGGCCTCGATCTGCTTGGCCACCCGCGAGCCGTCGGTGTAGACGACGCGCACGCCGTTGGCCGTGTTGTAGATGCCTGCGACCGCCGCGCCGTAGATGCTCTTGACCCGGGGGCGGATCGCGCGCTCGAACGCCTTCACGATCGCGTCCATGCCGCCCACCGGCTGGAACATCAGCATCGCCTGGTCCCAGCCGAACTCGAACGAGAAGTTCAGGCCGAAGCGCGACTGCAGGATCTGGCTCAGCGAATACGGCGGCAGGTCGACGACGCCGGTCTGCGCCGCCGCGCCGGGCGGCGTCTTGTAGCCGCGCCGCGAGTTGCCCTGGTAGGTGCCGCCGGTCAGGCCCCCCCAGTTGCTGAGCAGCGCGATCAGCAGCTCCTTGTCCTGCGACGTGAGCTGCGCGTCGAGCGCGCCCTGGTTGGTCGCCTTGCTCAGCAGCTCGGCGATGTAACCGTAGGCGTCGGCCTTGGCGGTGCGGTGGCGCACCTTGACGCCCGACATCGAGCCGAACTGCGGCCCTTCGTTGTAGTAGTAGGCGTCGGCGTTCTGGTTGGTGAAGATCTCCAGCGGCACGCCGAGCTCGCGGCAGTAGTCGATCGTGACGTGGTGCTGCGGCAGCCGCGCCGGCCCCATGTTCATGTACTGGTCGCGGTCGAAGCGGCAGGTCTGGGTGATGCCGTCGGTCTCGGTCGCGGTGTCGCCGCCGCGTGCGGTCCAGTTGCGGCCGCCGCCGCGCGTGCGCGCTTCGAGCAGCGTGACGCGGTAGCCGGCGTTGCCGAGCTCGTAGGCCGCGGTCAGGCCGGCGATGCCGGCACCGAGGATCACCACGTTGCCTCCGCGCCGCGGCGGGCCGGGGCGAACGAAGTCGACCGTCTTCGCGCCCAGCGGCGGCGCGAACAGGCCGAGGGCACCCATGGCCGCATACATCGCGCCGGCACCGCCCGTCCGCCCGAGGTCGGACAGGAAGTTGCGGCGTGTGTAGCCGGACAAGGGGTCGTTGCTGTCGGTCATGCGAGGTCCTTTGTGCGATCGACGCGCGAATCGGCGCCGCGGGCCGGACAGCAAGATGCAGACCATCGGAAACGGGCGGGCGCGCGCCCACGACGACGGGTCCGGAGACCCCATCGGGTGCAGGCGTGCGCGCTGCATGTGCATCGCGCGCGTGGACGCGGTCCGTGATGGTGCGGCGCACCAAAGGGTGCGCACCGGTCCCGGTGCGCGGATCGCGGCGCGAGAGGCCGAGCCGGCGGTGCCCGCCGGCCGCCGGGCGGGCTAGAACCGCTCGAGTTCGGGGAAGGGCAGCAGGCCCTTCTTCACGTGCATCTTCCCGTACTCGGCGCAGCGCTGCAGCGTCGGGATCACCTTGCCCGGGTTCAGCAGGCCGGCGGGGTCGAAGGCGCGCTTGAGCGCGGCCATCGCCTCGCGCTCGGCGGGGCTGAACTGCACGCACATCGAGCTCAGCTTCTCGACGCCGACGCCGTGCTCGCCGGTCACCGTGCCGCCCAGGCGCACGCTCGTCTCGAGGATGTCGGCGCCGAACAGCTCGCAGCGGTGCAGCTGATCGGGGTCGTTGGCGTCGAACAAGATCAGCGGGTGCAGGTTGCCGTCGCCGGCGTGGAAGACGTTGCAGCACTTCAGGCCGTACTTCGTCTCCATCTCGGCGATCGCGAGCAGGATGTCGGCCAGGCGCTTGCGCGGGATCGTGCTGTCCATGCACATGTAGTCGGGGCTGATGCGCCCGCTGGCCGGGAACGCGTTCTTGCGCCCGCTCCAGAACTTGAGGCGCTGCGCCTCGTCGCGGCTGACCTCCATCCGCGTCGCGCCGGCACCGGCCAGCACCGACAGCATGCGGTCGATCTCCTCGGCCACCTCCTCGGGCGTGCCGTCGCTCTCGCACAGCAGGATCGCCTCGGCGTTCAGGTCGTAGCCGGCGTGCACGAAGTCCTCGACCGCGGCCGTCATCGGCTTGTCCATCATCTCGAGGCCGGCGGGGATGATGCCCGCGGCGATGATCGCCGCCACCGCGTCGCCCGCCTTGCGCACGTCGTCGAAGCTGGCCATGATGCAGCGCGCCAGCTGCGGCTTGGGCACGAGCTTGACCGTGACCTCGGTGACGACGGCGAGCATGCCCTCGCTGCCGACGACGACGGCGAGCAGGTCCAGCCCCGCGGCGTCGGGGGCGGTGCTGCCGAACGTCACCGCCTCGCCCTCGGCGGTGAAGCCGCGCACGCGCAGCACGTTGTGCAGCGTCAGGCCGTACTTCAGGCAGTGCACGCCGCCGGAGTTCTCGGCCACGTTGCCGCCGATCGTGCACGCGATCTGGCTGCTCGGGTCGGGCGCGTAGTACAGCCCGTGCGGCGCGGCGGCCTCGCTGATCGCGAGGTTGCGCACGCCGCACTGCACGGTGGCGGTGCGCGCGAGCGGGTCGAGCTCGACGATGCGGTTGAACTTGGCCAGCGACAGCGTCACGCCCATCGCGTGCGGCAGCGCGCCGCCCGACAGCCCCGTGCCGGCACCGCGCGCGACCACCGGCACCTGCAGCCGGTGGCACGCCTTCAGCACCTCGGCGACCTGGGCTTCGGTCTCCGGCAGTGCGACGACGAGCGGGCGCTCGCGGTACGCCGTCAGGCCGTCGCACTCGTACGGCGTCGTGTCCTCGGCGTGCCACAGCAGCGCGTGCGCGGGCAGCACGCGCCGCAGCGCGGCGACCACTTCGGCCTGGCGGGCGGCGCGGTCGGCGGGCACGAGCGCGGTGTCGGGAGCGTTCATCGGCGGGCCTCGGGGATGCGGGGGTGCGTCAGTCGGCGACGAACACGGTCAGCACGCCGGTGTAGCCGTACAGGTGCCGGTGGCCGATCTCGCCACCGGCGAAGAAGCCCGCCAGCGGCACGTCGCCGAGGGCGTGGCGCACGATCTGCAGCTCGGCCGACGGCGCGCCGAAGTGCGGCCCGCCGCGGCCGGCGCAGCTGACGTAGATCGCGCCGCACATGCGCCGCGGCGCGGACTCGGCCGGCGCCGAGCCGAAGGCGGCGGGCACCGGTTCGTCGTGCGGGCTGAGTTCCTCGCGGATCTCGGCGCAGATGCGCACCAGGTCGCGCCGCGCGGCTTCGACGTCGCGGCGGCAGAACGCGAGCTGCATGCCGGGCTCGACGCGCTCGGCCACCGCGATCGCGCGCGCCGCCGGATCGAGGCCGACGAGGTGACGCACGCGGGTGTCGACGCCGAACTGCCCGGGGCGCTGCAGCGCGCGGTCGGCGCCGTCGCTCAGGCCCACCAGCGTGCCGCGGATGCGCTCCAGCGCCGCGCGCGGCTGCGCGGCGTCGACGCAGAGGTCGCGCAGCAGGCAGTCCAGCGCCGGCTCGCCGTCGAGCGTGCGCACGACGTTGCGCTCGCCGGCGGTCACGCGCCGCGGCGGGCCGATCGGCTGCGAGCCTTGCGTCACGCGCGACACCAGCGCGACCTCGCGCGCGAACGCGACGCCCGACAGCCCGCCGCCGTAAAGACCGTCGGCGACCTGCACCACGCTGCTGCGCGACGAGGCGAGGCCGCCGAACAGGTAGCCGCTGGCGGTGCGCGCGCTCAGCTCGGCGACGAGTTCGCCGAGGTCGGGCGTCGTGCCGTCGGCGTGCACGAGCGCGGTGTGGGCGGCGAACGCGCCGAGCGGCCGCGTGCCGGAGAAGACGCGGAACTGCGCCGGCGGCAGCGCGGCCAGCAGCAGCACGAGTGCCGGCTCGTCGAAGTACTCGACGCCGGTGGCCGCCACGCCCACGCCGACCGCGCCGCACCACGCCACCGCCGGCCAGCGCGCGCGCAGCGCGTCGAACAGCGCCGGCGCCTGCGCAGCGTAGTGGTCGGTGAAGTAGACGAAGCCGAGCGTGGGCGCCGGCGCCGGCCGGGCGTCGATCTGCGCGCCGGCCAGCGACAGCGCCATGCGCCAGTCGGGGTGCGTCGCGTGGCCGAGCAGGAACGGCGTCATGGCGGGTCGGGTGCCGCGCCCGCAGGCGCGATGGAGCGACGATGATAGGGCGCGCCGGCGCGGCGCGGCGCGCGGCCGGGCCCATGGCCCTGCCCTCAGTCCTGCCCTCGGCCGCGGGCGTCGTCGTGCACGAAGTTCACCGGCAGCCCCGGCACGTCGACGCGCAGGCGCAGCACGCGGCCGGCCCAAGGCTCGCGTGCGAGCTCGTCGTCGGGCCGGCCGTGGCGGGCAGTGGTGACGTACAGCGTCTTCAGGTCGGGGCCGCCGAAGCAGGGCATCGTCGGGCAGCGCACCGGCAGCGCGACCTCGGCCACGACGGCGCCGTCGGCGGCCAGCCGCAGCAGGCGCGCGCCCTCGAACATCGCGACCCAGTAGCCCCCCTCGGCGTCGACGGCGGCGCCGTCGGGGCGGCCGCCGTACGCCGCGAGCGGCTGCCCGGGATCGCGCGGCGCGAAGGCGGCGAACACGCGCGGGTGCGCGAGCGTGCCCTCGGCGGCGTCGAAGTCGAACGCGCGCACGGTGTGGGCGCGGGTGTCGCTCCAGTACATCGTGCGCCCGTCGGGGCTCCACGCCAGGCCGTTGCTCGCGCTGGCGTCGCCGGCCATGCGCTCGAGGCGCCCGCGCGCGAAGCGGTACAGCGCCGCGGTGCCGCTGCGCCCGCCCTCGGCGTAGGTGCCGACCCACAGCCGCCCCTGCGGGTCGGCCTTGCCGTCGTTGAAGCGCTGCGTGGCCGGGTCGTACGGCGCGGCGGCGATCCGCTCGCGTGTGCCGCGGGCGGGGTCGAAGCGCCACAGGCCGTCGCGCATCGCGAGCCGCAGCGTGCCGTCGAGCGCCGGCGCGACGCAGCCGGGCTCGGTCGGCAGCGGCCACGCCCGGTGACCGGCCGCGGGGTGCCAGCGGTGCAGCGCGCGGCCGGGGATGTCGACCCAGTACAGCGCGCCTTCGCCCGGGTGCCAGAACGGCGACTCGCCGAGCCCGCACGCCGGCACGCCGGGCAGCGGCTCGACCGTCATGCCGGTGCGACGTCGAGCTGCATCCAGGCTTCGAACGCGGCGCCGGGCTCGAGCGTGCGCAGGCCGTGGGCGGCCGGGTCGGCCATGTGGATCGCGTTCGTCACGTGGCTGACCGGCTCGACGCAGAAGCAGTCCTTGGTCGGCGGCGTGTAGACGACGAGGCGGTCGAGCGACGACGCGAGCTTCAGCGACAGTCTCTCGTCGCGGATGCGCGCCGCGCCCTGCCAGCCGTCGAAGCCGTGGTCGAAGTCGAGGTGCGCGATGTCGCCGTCGATGCCCGGCTGGGCGACGCGGCGCGTGGGCAGCCTGGTCGTCGGGTCCGGCTCCCAGCGGTGCGTCAGCTCGGCGTGCAGGCGGCTGCGCGCGCGCTTCGGGAAGCAGGGGTGCCAGCCGAGGCCGACCGGCTGCGGCTCGGCGCCGGCGGCGACGATGCGCAGCGTCGCGCGCAGCGCCGCCGGCGTGAGCTCGAAGCGCTGCTCGAGCGTGAACGGGAACGGCCAGTCGGCGTCGCCGGGGTGCTCCAGCCGCAGCGTCGCGGTCGCGTCGTCGTGGTGCCCGACCGCCCAGGTGCGCTGCCACGCCAGCCCGTGCACCGAGTGCGGGCCGTCGCCGAAGTTGGGCCGCGTCGTGCGCTCGCGGCCGTGCCAGCGGAAGCGGCAGAAGCCGAGCCGGTTCGAGTACGGCGCGAGCGGGTAGCACGCCGCCGGCCGCGCGCCGGCGAGCGCGCCCGGCTCGGTGCTGCGCAGCACCGGCAGCCCGTCGCGCCACAGCCCGGCGAGGCTGCCGCCGAGGTCGGGCCGAAGCGCCAGCCGCAGCGCGCCGGCGTGCAGTTCGAGCGCCGCGCCGCCGGCGGCCGTGGCGGGGGCCGTCACGCGCGGCCGCCGTCGGTCTGCGTGCCGTCGGTGAGCGAGTGCACGTGGTCCTCGGGGTCCTGCGTGCGCAAGGCGCCGGCGGCGGCCTGCGCGCCGCGC
>CALIDR010000154.1 GCA_938022295.1 uncultured Burkholderiaceae bacterium | reverse complement strand
GGCGCCACGCGATCACGGTGAACAGCGCGAGGAAGATCAGCACGCCGACGCCGATGCGCACGCGGTCGGCGCGCATCGGCTCGGCCATCCAGTGCAGGAACGCGACGAGGTCGCCGATCGCGTTGTCGTACTGCAGCGGCGTCATCGTGCCCGGCCGCACCTCCTCCCAGCGGCCGGTGAAGACGTCGACCTCGTGGCCGTGCTCGACGCGCTTCTCGAACACCGGCCGGCGCTCGCCCTGGAGCTCCCACAGCACGTGCGGCATGCCCACGTTGGGGAACGCGAGGTTGTTCCAGCCGGTGGCCTTGGTGTCGTCGCGGTAGTAGGTGCGCAGGTAGGTGTAGAGGTAGTCGGCCCCGCTGCCCATGCCGGCGGCCGAGCGCGACCGCGCGATCAGCGTCAGGTCGGGCGGCACGCCGCCGAACCACTCCTTGGCGTCGCGCGGGTCCATCGAGACCGTCATCAGGTCGCCGACCTTGTCGGTCGTGAACATCAGGTTCTGCTTGATCTGCTCGTCGGTGAGGCCGATGTCGCGCATCCGGTTGTAGCGCATGAACGCCGCCGAATGGCAGTTCAGGCAGTAGTTGACGAACAGCTTGGCGCCGTTCTGCAGCGCCGCGAGGTCGTTGGCCTTCTGGGTCGGGAAGCGGTCCCAGGCGATCCCGCCACCGGCGCCGTGGGCGGCGCCGACGAAGGCCAGCGTCGCCAGCAGGCATGCGATCAGTCGTTTCATCGTGTCTTCTCCAGCGGCCGTGTCAGTGCGGGGTGAACACGACGCGCTCGGGCACCGGCTTGAACTCGCCGATGCGCGTCCACCACGGCATCAGGAGGAAGAACGCGAAGTAGAACAGCGTGCCGACCTGCGACAGGAGCGTGCCGAAATCCGAGGGCGGCTTGATGCCGAGGTAGCCGAGGACGACGAAGAAGGCGACGAAGGCCCCGTACAGGTACTTGTGCCAGGTCGGGCGGTAGCGGATCGACCGCGCCGGGCTGCGGTCGAGCCAGGGCAGGAAGAACAGGATGACGACCGCGCCGCCCATCACGACGACGCCCCAGAACTTGGCGTCGAACGTCTTCAGCAGCGCGATCGACACCAGCGCGGCGACGAGGGTGGCGACCTTGCCCTTGCCCGACAGCCCGCCCATCAGCACGGCCAGCACCGCGGCGATCGCGACCACCACGACGAGCACGTTGACGAAGACGTCGGTCGTCGCGCGCAGCATCGAGTAGTACGGCGTGAAGTACCACACCGGGGCGATGTGCGCCGGCGTCTTCAGCGGGTCGGCGGGGATGAAGTTGTTGAACTCGAGGAAGTAGCCGCCCATCTCCGGCGCGAAGAACACGATCGCGGTGAAGATCATCAGGAACACCGAGACCCCGACGATGTCGTGCACCGTGTAGTAGGGGTGGAACGGAATGCCGTCCAGCGGCTTGCCGCTGGCGTCCTTCTTGGCCTTGATCTCGATGCCGTCGGGGTTGTTCGAGCCGACCTCGTGCAGCGCGATGATGTGCGCGACCACGAGGCCCAGCAGCACGAGCGGGATCGCGATGACGTGGAAGCTGAAGAAGCGGTTCAGCGTCGCGTCGCTGACGACGTAGTCGCCGCGGATCAGCAGCGCCAGGTCCTCGCCGACGAAGGGCACGGCGGCGAACAGGTTGACGATGACCTGCGCGCCCCAGTAGCTCATCTGGCCCCACGGCAGCAGGTAGCCGAAGAAGGCCTCGGCCATCAGGCACACGAAGATCAGGCAGCCGAAGATCCAGATCAGCTCGCGCGGCTTGCGGTACGAGCCGTACAGCAGCGCGCGGAACATGTGCAGGTAGACGACGACGAAGAACGCGCTCGCGCCGGTCGAGTGCATGTAGCGGATCAGCCAGCCGCCGGGCACGTCGCGCATGATGTACTCGACCGACGCGAAGGCGAGCTCGGCGTCGGGCTTGTAGTGCATCACGAGGAAGATGCCGGTGACGATCTGGATCACCAGCACCAGCAGCGACAGCGAGCCGAAGAAGTACCAGAAGTTCAGGTTCTTCGGCGCGTAGTACTGGGCCATGTGGTCGTTCCACAGCTTGGACGCCGGGAAACGGTTGTCGACCCAAGTCATGAACTTGACGCCCAGCGGAGCGTCGGCGGGGACTTCCTTGAATTCAGCCACTTCGATCTCCTGATACTGCCTGGAAATCAGGCCTTGTCCTCACCGATGAGGATCCGGGTGTCCGAGAGGTACATGTGCGGCGGCACCTCCAGGTTGTCGGGCGCCGGCTTGTTCTTGAACACGCGCCCGGCGATGTCGAACGTCGAGCCGTGGCAGGGGCACAGGAAGCCGCCGGCCCAGTCGTCGGGCAGCGAGGGCTGCGCGCCGGGGGTGAACTTGTCCGTCGGCGAGCAGCCCAGGTGCGAGCAGATGCCCACCGCGACCAGCACTTCGGGCTTGATCGAGCGGTGCGGGTTCTTCGCGTAATCGGGCGTCGGATACGCCTTGCGGTCGGAGTTCGGGTCGGCGACCTGCGACTCGGTGACCTTCAGCGACTCGAGCTGCTCGGGTGTGCGGCGCACGATCCACACCGGCTTGCCGCGCCACTCGACCGTCATCTTCTCGCCCGGACGAAGCCCCGAGATGTCGACTTCGACGGCGGCGCCGGCGGCGCGCGCGCGCTCGGACGGCGTGAACGAGGCGACGAACGGCACCAGGGCGGCGGCGCCACCGACGGCGCCGGCGCCGCAGGCGATGGCAATCCAGGTCCGGCGCTCGCTGTCGACGGCGGCTTGAGTCATGGAGCTCCTCTACTCGCGGATCCGATCAGGGTCAACCCGGGATTCTAGCGGAGCCTCCGCCCTGCCCCGGCCACGGTGCCCTCGTGCCTGGCGCGGCGCGGGGCGGGATACTCGCGCCCGCGCCGGCCGCTATCGGCTGCGCAGCGCGTTTGCGCCACCACCCACTTCCAAAGGAGGATCCCCCGTGAGTTTCGCTTCCGAGTTCAAGGAATTCGCGATGAAGGGCAATGTCGTCGACCTCGCCGTCGGCGTCATCATCGGTGCCGCGTTCGGCAAGATCGTCGACTCGGCGGTCAAGGACCTCGTGATGCCGATCGTCGGGCGCATCTTCGGCGGCCTGGACTTCTCGAACTTCTTCGTGATGCTCGCCGACCCGCCGGCCGGCTACGACGGCCCGATGACCTACGACGCGCTGACCAAGGCCGGCGTGCCGCTGTTCGCCTACGGCAACTTCATCACGGTCGCGATCAACTTCGTGATCCTCGCCTTCATCATCTTCATGATGGTCAAGCAGATCAACCGCTTGAAGCGCGAAGCGCCGCCCGTTCCGCCGGCGCCGCCGGCCCCGCCGCCGGAGGACGTGCTGCTGCTGCGCGAGATCCGCGACGCGCTGCGCAAGTAGCCGCCCGCGGCGCCCGGCGCGGCGCCCGGAGCACTGAAGTTGCGGCGGAAACGGCCGATACCGTCGGCATCCGCGAAGGCGTCGCCGACGGCGTCGCCGCCGGCCGTTCGACCGCCCGATGACGATCACACCGCCGCCGCCCGCCCTTGCCGCCGTCGACGCCGCCATCCAACGGCTGCACGACGCCGTGCGCACGGCGGCGCGGCGCGGCGTCGACAGCCTGGCGCTGGCGGTGCACACCGGCGTGCGGTCGAAGGACCGCGAAGTCGTGCTGACCGCGCACTTCGAGCTCACGCGCTACCAGGGCGAGCTCGGCGCCGCCTACGCCGAGCGCCACCGCGAACTCGTCCGCCGCGAACTCGAGGGGACCTCCGCCGGCTGGCAAGGCGACTCGCTGCTGCAGTGGGACACGCTGAGCCTGGTCGACGACGACGAGGTCGAGGCCAAGGTCGTCGCCGACCGCCTGGGCCAGTCGATCCACGGCGCCTGCGAATGGGAGCTGCGCGAGCTCGACGCCTACGTCGGCGCGCTGCTGGAGTGGGAGGCGCCGCGCCCGGCACGCAACCCGCTGCGCCCGGAACTCGTCGGCCGGGCGGTCGTCGACGCGCTGAAGGGAATCTCTTCGCGCGCCGACGTGCGCCAGGTCGTCGCCACCGAAATCGGGCGCGGCCTGGTGGCCATCCTGCCCAAGGTCTACGCGGAGATCGCCGGCCATCTGCGCGACGTCGGCGTGCAGCCGCTGCGGATGGCGCTGCGGGCGGCCGCCGATCGCCAGGGCGGCGCCGAATCCGGCACCCGCTCGCCGGCGACCGCGGCGACGGCCGGCGGCACCACGCGACCGGGCGGTTTCCCCTCCACCGGGGGCTCGGGTCCCGGCGCGTTGCGTGGCCGCGACGGTGCCGTCGCCCGGGACGCGGCGGCGCCCGGCCCGCACGGCCCGGCCGCGGCCGGCGGCAGCTCGGCGATCGCTCCCGTCACGGCCGAGCTGACGTCGCTGATCCGCCGCCTGGCCCAGTTCGAGGTCTACGCCGACAGTGGTGCCGGCCTCGGCCACGACGCCCTGGGCGTCCCGACGTCGAACTGGGTGCGCGGCGCCGACGGTGCGCCGGTGGCGCCGAACCTGATCCACGCCCACCGCGACGAGCTGCGGCGCGCGTCGACCGGCACGCTCGACCACATGGTGATCGACGTCGTCGCCGGCCTGTTCGACCAGATCCTGTCCGACCCCAAGGTGCCGCCGCAGCTGGCGCGCCAGATCGCGCGCCTGCAGCTGCCGGTGCTGCGCGTCGCGCTCGGCGACGCGACGTTCTTCTCGTCGCGGCGGCACCCGGTGCGCCGGTTCGTGAACCGGCTGGCGTCGCTGGCGGTGGCGTTCGACGACCTCGACGACGGCGCCGGCCGCGAGTTCCTCGGCCACGTGCGCAGCCTCGTGCAGCAGATCGTCGACGGCGACTTCGACCAGATCCAGGTCTACGAGCGGCGGCTGGCCGAACTCGAGGCCTTCAACGCCGCGCAGGTCAAGCGCGAGGTGCAGGAGCGTGCGCCCGAGGCGGTGCAGCTGCTCGAGCGCAAGGAGGGCGACCTCGTCGTGCAGCAGCGCTACACGCAGCGGCTGAAGGCCGAGCTGGCGGCGGTGCAGATGCCCGACTTCCTGCGCACCTTCCTCGCCGAGGTCTGGAGCCAGGCCATCGTCGCCGCGGTGCGGCGCGAGGGCGAAGCGGGCATGCTGCCGCTGCGCCTGCGCCGCGCCGGCCGCGACCTCGTGATGAGCGTGCAGCCCAAGGGCACGCCGGCCGAGCGCAAGGCGTTCCTGATGGCGCTGCCGCCGCTGATGAAGGACCTGCACGAGGCGCTGGCCTCGATCGGCTGGCCCGAGGAGGCCAAGAAGGCGTTCTTCGGCCAGCTGCTGCCGCTGCACGCCGAGTCGCTCAAGCACGGCTCGATCAGCCAGCTCGACTACAACCTGCTCGCCAAGCGGCTGGACGCCGTGCTCGGCGCGCCGCTGCCGCCGGCGGACCACCACGGCGGCGCGCTGCAGGGCATCGGCGACGGCGCGGCCGAGAACCGCTTCAGCGCCGAGGAGGCGCAGCGCATCGGCCTCGTGCGCGAGAGCGCGGTCGACTGGACCGCCAAGGTCGACATCGACCTCTCGGAGGAGCCCGAGGTGACGGCCGAGGACGTGCGGCTGGACGGGCTGCCCGCGCCCGACGCCGTCGAGCCGGCCAGCGGCGCGGCGCTGGCGGCGCTGCTGCAGCTCGGCTTCGCGTACCGGATGCACCTCGAAGGCGGCTGGCACAAGGTGCGCCTGACCTACGTCAGCCCCGGCCGCGCGTTCTTCGTCTTCACCCACGGGCGCAAGCACCAGCGCACGATCTCGATGACGGCGCGCATGGTCACCCGCATGTGCGAGGCCGGCCGGCTGCGCCGGTTCGAGAACGCCTACCTGCTCGAACGCGCGACGGCGCGGGCGCGCAAGCAGCTCGCCGCGCTGCGCACCGGCGCGGCCGCCCGCACCGCCGCCGCGCGCTGATCAGCCGGCCGCGAGCCGGCGCGCCAGGCGCAGCGCCGCGCGCAGGCTCGACGCGTCGGCCACGCCGCGTCCGGCGATGTCGAACGCGGTGCCGTGGTCGGGGCTCGTGCGCACGAACGGCAGGCCGAGCGTGACGTTGACGCCGTGCTCGACGCCGAGGTACTTGACGGGGATCAGGCCGTGGTCGTGCGTCATCGCGACGACGAGGTCGAACTCGCCGCGCCGCGCGCGCATGAACACGGTGTCGGGCGCGAAGGGCCCCCGGGCGTCGATGCCCTCGGCGGCGGCCGCGGCCACCGCCGGCGCGATGACGCGGATCTCCTCGTCGCCGAACAGGCCGCCCTCGCCGGCGTGCGGATTCAGCCCCGCCACCGCAATGCGCGGCCGCGGCTGGCCCCAGCGCGGCGCCGCGGCGTGCGCGATGCGGATCGTCTGCAGCACGGCGTCGAACGTGACGGCGTCGATCGCGGCGCGCAGCGCGAGGTGGATCGTCACCAGCACGACCTTGAGCTCGTCGTTGGCGAGCATCATGCGCACCGGCGGCAGAGGGCCGCCAGCCGGGGCCGCGAGCGACTGCAGCAGCTCGGTGTGGCCCGGGTACGGCACCCCGGCGGCGGCGAGCGCCTCCTTGTGCAGCGGCGCAGTGACGATCGCCGCGCCCTCGCCGCGCCGCAGCGCGGCGACGGCCGCCTCGACGCAGGCCGCCGCCGCTGCGCCGGCGCGGGCGTCGACCCGGCCCCAAGGCAGTTCGGCCAGCCCCGGCGGCAACCCCGCCGGCGGCCACACCGCCACGCACCGCGGCGGGCAGCGTGCCGCGTCGAGCGGCGACTCGAGCCTCGCGAGCGGCCACCGCGCGCCCTCGGGGCGCAGCGCCATCGCGCGCCGCATCACGTCGAGGTCGCCGACGACGACCGCGGCTGCGGCCGGCTCCTGCTGCAGCGCGGCGGCGACGATCTCCGGCCCGATGCCGGCCGCGTCGCCCATCGTGACCAGCAGCGGCGCCGCCATCACGCCGGGTTGTCGACGTCGACGAACACGTGCTCGAGGCCGAAGCGCTCGGCGACGAACGCCGCCACCGCCGGCGCGCCGTAGCGCTCGGTCGCGTGGTGGCCGCAGGCGAGGAACGCGACGCCGGTCTCGCGCGCCAGGTGCGCCTGCGGCTCGGAGATCTCGCCGGTGAGGAACGCGTCGGCGCCGGCCGCGATCGCGGCTTCGAAGTAGCCCTGCGCACCGCCGGTGCACCAGGCCACGCGGCGCAGCGTCCGGCCGTCGCCGGGCAGCAGCAGCGGCGCGCGGCCGAGCGTGCGCTCGACGTGGGCGGCGAGTGCCGGCGCGGTGTCGACCGCGCCGGCGTCGCCGACGAAGCCGAGGTCCTGCTCGCCGAAGCGGGCGTCGGCCTGCCAGCCCAGGCGCAGGCCGAGCTGGGCGTTGTTGCCCAGCTGCGGATGCGCGTCCAGCGGCAGGTGGTAGGCGAACAGGTTCAGGCCGTGCACCATCAGGCGGCGCACGCGCTCGCCGAGCCAGCCGACGAGCCGCCCGTCCTGCCCGCGCCAGAACAGGCCGTGGTGGACGAGCAGCGCGTCGGCGCCGCGTTCGATCGCGGCGTCGATCAGCGCCCGGCTCGCGGTCACGCCGCTGACGAGCCGGCGCAGCGTCGGCCGGCCCTCGACCTGCAGACCGTTCGGCCCATAATCCTTGAACGTGTCGACCGCCAGCAGCTGGCGCAGATAGGCCTCGACTTCGCCGACACGCGCCTCGTTCGCCACGACGCCCCCTTCATGCGCAGGACCTGGATCATTTTCTCGCAGGCGGTCACGGTCGCCGTGGCCGTGCTGTTCGTCGTCGCGACGCTCAAGCCCGAGTGGCTGGCGCGCAACCCGGCGCGCGTGCTGCCGCAGATCGTCACGATCCAGACCGCGCCGCCGGCCGCGCCCGCGGCCGGCGGCGAGGCCGCCCCCGCCGGCTACCGGCTCGCCGCCCAGCGCGCGTCGCCGGCCGTCGTCAGCATCGCCGCCAGCCGCGCGCCCGCGCGCCACCCGCTGGCCGACGACCCGCTGTTCCGCTTCTTCTTCGGCGACCGCCCGCCGTCGGGGCAGGCGCAGGTCGGGCTGGGCTCGGGCGTCATCGTCTCGCCCGAGGGGTACCTGCTGACCAACCACCACGTGATCGAGGGCGCCGCCGACATCGAAGTCCAGCTCGCCGACGGCCGCTCGGCGCGCGCGCGCATCGTCGGCACCGACCCGGAGTCGGACCTCGCGGTGCTGCAGATCGACCTGCCCGACCTGCCGGTGGTCACGTTCGGCGACATCGGCGGCCTGCAGGTGGGCGACGTCGTGCTCGCGATCGGCAACCCGTTCAACGTCGGGCAGACCGTGACCTCGGGCATCGTCAGCGCGCTGGGGCGCAACCGGCTCGGCATCAACACGTTCGAGAACTTCATCCAGACCGACGCCGCGATCAACCCCGGCAACTCGGGCGGCGCGCTGGTCGACGTCGAGGGGCAGCTGGTGGGCATCAACACCGCGATCTACTCGCGCTCGGGCGGCAGCCTGGGCATCGGGTTCGCGATCCCGGGCGACGTCGCGCGCGACGTGCTCGTCGCGCTGATCCGCGACGGGCGCGTCACCCGCGGCTGGATCGGCGTCGAACCGCGCGACCTCACGCCCGAGTTCGCCGACAGCTTCGGCCTGCCGGTCAAGCGCGGCGTGCTGATCACCGGCGTGCTGCAGAACGGGCCCGCCGGCGCGGCCGGCGTGCGCCCGGGCGACGTCGTCACGCGCGTCGGCGATCGCGAGGTCGCCGACACGCGCCAGCTGCTCGACGCCGTGGCCGCGCTGAAGCCGGGCGACGCCGTCACGCTCGGCGTGCAGCGGCGCGCCGAGCGGCTGGAGCTGAACGTCGTCGTCGCCGAGCGGCCGCAGCGGCGGCCGCGCGAGCCGTAGCATGCGCGGCCGCGGCGCGCTCAGGTCGCGCCGTCGCCGGCGCGTTCGGGCGCCTCGTCCGGCTTCTTGGCGAAGATCTGCGCGGCCCAGATGCCGGCCTCGTAGAGCAGGCACATCGGGATCGCCAGCGCGAGCTGCGAGACGACGTCCGGCGGCGTGATGATCGCCGCGATGATGAACGCCAGCACGATGAAGTAGCCGCGGAACTGGCGCAGCTTGTCGACGCTGACCACCCCCAGGCGCACCAGCACCATCACCGCCACCGGCACCTCGAACGCGAGGCCGAAGGCGATGAACATGTTCATCACGAATCCGAGGTAGGCCTCGATGTCGGGCGCGGCGGTGATGCTCTTCGGCGCGAAGCTCTGGATGAACTTGAACACGCCGCCGAAGACGACGAAGTAGCAGAACGCCACGCCGGCGAAGAACAGCAGCGTGCTCGAGATCACCAGCGGCAGCACGAGCCGCTTCTCGTGGCTGTAAAGGCCCGGGGCGACGAAGGCCCAGACCTGGTACAGCACGTAAGGCAGCGCGAGCATGAAGCCCGCCAGCAGCGTGATCTTCAGCGGCACGAGGAACGGCGAGATCACGCTGGTGGCGATCATCGTCGCCCCTTCGGGCAGGTTGGCCACCAGCGGCATCGCCAGCCAGTCGTAGAGCGTGCCGGGGCCGGGCCACAGCGACAGCGCGCCGAACGCGATGCCCACCGCGATCAGCGAGCGGATCAGGCGGTCGCGCAGCTCGATCAGGTGCGAGACGAACGGCTGCTCGGTGCCGGCCAGCTCGTCCTCGTCGTCGGGGCCCTTCTTCGACGTCATGTCGCGGCCGGGGTCACCTGCCGGCGCGCGGCGGCCGGAACCGGGCGACCCGTGCCGCGCCCGACTGGACGTGCGTGCGCACGCCCTGGCGCTTCTTGTACCAGAGCGGCACCGCAGCGCGCTTGAGGCGCCACTTCTTCTTCGGGTGCTTGTAGACCGGCGGCGGGGGCGTCCACGCCGCGGCCGAATCGCCGCTCAGGCCGGCCGTGGCCTCGCTCCAGGTCTTGTCGAAGTCGGCCTGGGCGTCGCGGATCTCGCTCTGGACGCTGCGTTCGACGTCGCGCGCGGCGTCCTCGAACTGCGTCTTCATTTTTTTCAGTTCCTCGAGCTCGATCGAGCGGTTGACCTCGGCCTTGACGTCGGCCACGTAGCGCTGCGCCTTGCCGATGAAGTGGCCGACGGTGCGCGCCACCCGCGGCAGCTTCTCGGGGCCGATCACGATCAGCGCGACGGCGCCGATCAGCGCCAGCTTGTCGAATCCGAACTCGATCATCGGCGGCGACGGGCGGCCTCACCGAGCAGCCGCCGCGTCGGGGCACTGCGCGGTGCGCCGCGCACGGTCAGGACTTGGTCTTGGCCTCCACGTCGACCGTGTTCGGGTCGCGGGTCTTGCTCGTCGTCACCTGCTGCGGGCTGCCGCCGGCTTCCTCGGGCGAGTCCATGCCGCCCTTGACGCCGTCCTTGAAGCCCTTGACCGCCTGGCCGAGGTCCGAGCCGAGGTTCTTCAGCTTCTTGGTGCCGAAGATCAGCACCACCACCAGCAGCACGATCAGCCAATGCCAGATGCTGAACGTTCCCATGTCGATCTCCTGTCCGGTCGATGAAGGATTCTAGGCGACCACCCCCGGCGGCGCCTCGCGGCGGCCGATCAGCCGCGTTTCCAGGGGCGCGGGCCGCCGAAGGCGTGCATGTGCAGGTGCATCACCTCCTGCCCGCCGTCGCGCCCGGTGTTGATCACCTGACGGTACCCGTCTGTGACCCCGAGATCGCGCATCAGTTGCGGCACCAGCGCCATCATCCGGCCGAGCACCGGCGCGTGTTCCGGCCGCACGTCGACCATCGAGACGATGTGCTGCTTCGGAATCAGCAGAATGTGGACGGGCGCCCACGGATTGATGTCGTGGAACACCAGAATCTCGTCGTCCTCGTGGACCTTCTTCGCCGGGATCTGGCCGGCGACGATCTTGCAGAAGACGCAGTTCGGGTCAGAGGCGCTCATACGGGCATCGGCTTGCGGTCGTTGAGGCTCAGCCAGCCGCGCGCGACGCGGTAGACGAACCACAGGGAGATCAGCCCCCAGGCGATCCAGCCCGGCAGCACGAAGAACAGCCACAGCGGCAGCGTGGCGACGTAGAGGATGCCCGCCCAGACGACGCTGCGGATGCGCCAGCGGAAGTGCGACTCGTGCCACGTGCCCACCGCGTCGGCGCGCTTGACGAGGTCGATCACGAAGGCGGCCAGCAGCAGCAGGATGCTCGGCTGGAACGACGGCACGACGGCGCCGATGGCGACGATCAGGTGCAGCGCGTAGCTGACGTGGCCGACGTTGCGCAGCGACTGGTCGCGCTGCGCGTCGAGGCCGGAGGCGACGGGGCTCAGCTGGTTCATGGCCGCGGCGCCGGCGTCGCGGCGGTCGGGTCGAAGGATTCACGCTCGCGCGCCTTGCGCAGCGCGAATTCCTCGAGGCCGGACTGGCCCTCCCGGCGCTCGAGTTCGGCCAGCACCTGCGCCGGCGTCAGCCCGAAGTGTGCGAGCGCGACGAGCGAGTGGAACCACAGGTCGGCCGTCTCGGCGACGATGCGCGCCGCGTCGCCGTCCTTGCCGGCCATCACGACTTCGGTCGCCTCCTCGCCGATCTTCTTCAGCACCGCGTCGGTGCCCTTGCCGAGCAGGCGCGCGACGTAGCTCGCCTCGGGGCTCGCCCCCTTGCGCGCCTCGATCACGGCCGCCAGGCGGCCCAGGGTGTCGTCGCTGGCCATCGCTCTATCTGTAGATGGTCGCCGGATCCTTCAAGACCGGGTCGACGACGACCCAGCGCCCGCCATCCAGCCGACGGAAGAAGCAGCTGTGGCGCCCGGTGTGGCAGGCGATGCCCGGCTCGTGGCCGCGCTGGGTGACCTTCAGCAGCACGACGTCGCCGTCGCAGTCGAGCCGCACCTCGTGCACCGCCTGTACGTGGCCCGATTCCTCGCCCTTGTGCCACAGCCGGCCGCGCGAGCGGCTCCAGTACGTCGCCTCGCCGCGGGCGACGGTGGCGGCGAGCGCGTCGCGGTTCATCCAGGCGACCATCAGCACGTCGCCGCTCGCGGCGTCCTGCGCGATCGCGGGCACCAGGCCGTCACGGTCCCATTTGACGTCGTCGAGCCAGTCCATCGGGGCAGTGTAGTCAGGAACCCCGGCGCGCGTGTGTCAGCCGACGTGCGTGGCCCCGGCGTGGCCGCGTTCGGCGGCGAACCAGCGCAGCACCGGCACCGTGCCCGGCAGCACCGGATGCACCTGCACCGGCAGCGTCTGCCAGGTCATGCGCTGGCCTTCGCGCATCTCGAAGTCGCCGCGCCAGTCGAAGACCTTGCAGAAGTGCAGCCGCACGAGCGCGTGCGGGTAGTCGAAGACCTCGACCTGCCACGGCTGCGCGGCGCCGATCGTGATGCCGAGTTCCTCGTGCAGCTCGCGCCGCAGCGCCTGCTCGACCGTCTCGCCGGGTTCGACCTTGCCGCCCGGGAACTCCCAGTGCCCGGCGTAGACCTTGCCCTCGGGGCGCGACGTCAGCAGGAAGCGGCCGGCGGGGTCGACGAGCACGCCCACCGCGACGTCCACCGGACGGCGCGGCTCCTGCGACTCGACGTCCACCGGACGGCGCGGCTCCCGTGACTCGACGTCCACCGGACGGCGCGACGCCTGCGATTCGACGTCGACCGGATCGCGCTCACCCACCGGCGCGCCCCGCGTAATCGCGCGCGAACTGGTACGCCACCCGCCCCGACCGCGAGCCGCGCTCGAGCGCCCAGACGAGCGACTCCTGGCGCGCCGCGGCGATGCGCGCCTCGTCGACGCCGAAGTGGCGCAGCCACTGCGCGACGATGGCCAGGTACTCGGCCTGCGTGAACGGGTAGAAGCTGATCCACAGCCCGAAGCGCTCCGACAGCGAGATCTTCTCCTCGACGACCTCGCCCGGGTGCACCTCGCCGTCGTCGGTGTGGGTGTAGGTCAGGTTCTCGCGCATGTACTCGGGCAGCAGGTGGCGGCGGTTGCTGGTGGCGTAGATCAGCACGTTGTCGCTCGCCTGGGCGATGGAGCCGTCGAGCACCGACTTCAGCGCCTTGTAGCCGGGCTCGCCCTCGTCGAAGCTCAGGTCGTCGCAGAAGATCAGGAAGCGCTCGGGGCGCGGGGCGACGAGGTCGACGAGGTCGGGCAGGTCGACGAGGTCGGCCTTGTCGACCTCGATCAGGCGCAGCCCGCGCGGCGCGAACTCGTTCAGGCAGGCCTTGATCAGCGAGCTCTTGCCGGTGCCGCGTGCACCCGTCAGCAGCACGTTGTTGGCGCTGCGGCCGGCGACGAACTGCGCCGTGTTGCGCACCAGCCGCTCCTTCTGGGCGTCGACTTCGCGCAGGTCGGCCAGCCGGATCGTCGCCACGTGGCGCACCGGCTCGAGCGCCGCCGCGGCGCCGCGCTTGCGGTAGCGGAACGCCACCGACGCCGCCCAGTCGGGCGCTGCGGGCGGGTGCGGCAGCACGGCGTCGAGCCGCGACAGCAGGTGCTCGGCGCGCTCGATCAGGTGCAGCAGACGGTCGGAATTCGGGTTCGGATGCACGGCAGCGCCGCCGCGGCGTGGCCCCTCGGCGCGCGCAGTGTACCGGCGCGACTCAGGGCCGGCGCGCGACGAGGCGGCCGTCGCCGGCGACGAGCACGAGTGCACCGTCGGCACCGATCTCGAACCGCTGCACGCCGGCAAGCAGGGCAAGCAGGCGCGACTCGGCGCGCATCAGCGGCGCCGGGCAGGCCATCGTCGTGGCAGCGAGCCGGGTCAGCGCGAGGCCTTCGCCGCCGAGCGCCCAGCCGCCGCCGAACGGGTTGCAAGGCCCCCGCCCGCCGACGACGCCGTCGGGTGCGAAGCGCAGCGTGACGGCGTCGCGGGCGGCGACGATCGC
>CALIDR010000153.1 GCA_938022295.1 uncultured Burkholderiaceae bacterium | reverse complement strand
GACGGCCGCGTGCAGCGGCGTCTGCAGGTCGCGCCAGCCCTCGAGCGCGAGCTGCGCCGTGCTCCAGGCGTCGACGACGAGCCGCGCGACGACGTGCGCGCGCAGCATGTCGTTGGGCTCGAGTTCCTCGCGCCGCTCGAGCGTCGCGATGCGCGTGCGCAGGTCGTTGAACTCCCACGACGCGCGGTCCATGATCGCCAGCGCGAGCCGCGAACTGAGGATCTCGCGCTCGATCGTCGCGTCGTCGACGCCTGGAGCACGGCGCAGCTCGCGCTCGAGGGCTGGCGCGACCTGCAGACGCCGCTGCACGCGGCCGTCGCGGCGCTCGTCGAGTCGGCCTACCGGCAGGCGAACACCTGGCTCGCCGCGCAGGGCGTGACGGCGCAGGCCGACCTGCGCTCGCAGGTCAGGCGCTCGCAGGAGGCGCAGGAGGGCGCCGACGTCGGCTACCACCGCTCGTTCACCGGCAGCCGCTTCGCCGGCAGCGGCGCCGGCGGCCTGACCGACGAGACGCGCGCAATGGCCAGCGCCGCCGCGCTCGCGCGTACGGCCGAGCGTGCCGAGACGGTGCTCAACCGGCTGAACCGCCTCGTCAGCCAGCACCTGCCGGGCTTCGCACCGACGCGCGCGAGTGTCACCGTGCCGGCGTCGCCGCCGCTGCAGCAGGCGCTCGCCGAGGCCGAGCGCACCGTGCGCACGCGCTTCGACGCCGTGAGCCTCGGCGGGCGCATGGCGGTGAGCACGAACGCGCTGCTCGAGCCGCTGCAGCAGCAGAAGCAGGCGCTGAAGAAGGCGGCGCAGCCGCCGGTCGAGCGCGCGACGATCGAGATCGTCGCGCTGCTGTTCCAGAGCATCCTGACCGAGGACCGCATTCCGGCGGCGCTGCGCGTGTGGTTCGCGCGTCTGCAGATGCCGGTGCTGCGCGTGGCGGTGAGCGAGCCCGACTTCTTCGCCGCCGTCGACCACCCGGCGCGCCGCCTGATCGACCGCATGGGCGCCTGCGTGATGGGCTTCGACGACGCGGCAGTGGCCAGCGGCGACGCGCTGGAGCACGAGATCAAGCGCATCGTGCAGGTCGTCGAGGCCTACCCGGACACGGGCCGGCGCGTGTTCCAGACCGTGCTCGTCGAGTTCGAGAAGTTCCTCGAGCACTACTTCAAGAACGCCAACGAGGCCAGCCGCAAGGGGGTGTCGCTGGCGCAGCAGGTCGAGCAGCGCGAGGAAAAGGCGATCCAGTACACGATCGAGCTGCGCAACATGCTCGCCGACGTGCCGGTGCAGGAGGGCGTGCGCCAGTTCCTGTTCCAGGTCTGGGCCGACGTGCTGGCGATGGCGGCGCTGAAGTCCGGGCCGCAGAGCCCGCAGACCAAGACGATGAAGGCGGCGGCCGCCGACCTGATCTGGGCCGCCGGCGCCAAGGTCACGCGCGAGGAGCGCGGCGACGTGATCCGGCGCCTGCCGGCGCTGCTGAAGACGCTGCGCGAGGGCATGGCGCTCGCCGGTTACGCCGCGCCGAAGCAGGACGAACGCATCGCCGAGCTGAACAACGCGCTCGCCGCGGCGTTCACCGCCAAGGCGGCGCCGATCCCGAACGAGCGGCTGCAGGAGCTGAAGGAGCGCCTCGAAAGCCTCGAGGAGATGCTGCCGGACAGCACCAACGTGCCGATCGACGAATCGGTGGTGCTCGACCTGTCGGGGCACGAGAGTTCCGAGCTCGAGGTCGTCACCGCCGGCGGTTCGCCGCCGACGGCGGCGATGCTGGCCTGGGCACGCGAGCTGCAGGTCGGCACCTGGTACCTGCTCGACTACCGCGACCGCGTCGAGGCGGTGCAGCTCGCCTGGCGCGGGCTGAACGGCCAGCTGTCGCTGTTCGTCGCCCGCTCGGGGCGCTGCGTGCTGTTCCAGCGCCAGCCGCTGGCCGCCTACCTGCAGGCGGGGCTGCTGCAGCCGGCCCAGGACGAGTCACTGACGGTGCGCGCGACGCGCACCGCGCTCGCCAAGCTCGACGTCGACCCGTACCGCCTGCTGAACTGACCGCGGCGCCGGCGCCGCTCAGTGGATCAGCCGGTCCTCGGCCTCGACGAGCAGTTCGTCGAGGATCAGCGCATCGGGCTCCTCGCCCAGGCTCCAGAAGACCATCAGCACGATGATCTTCAGGTCTTCCAGCTCCAGCGGGCCGGCGGCGCTGGCCATCGCGCGGTCGATCACGATCTCCCGCATCGGCGGCGGCAGCACGCCGGCGGCTTCGAGGAAGCAGACGAAGCCGATCGACTCGGCGCCCAGCCGCTCCTGCTCGGCGTCGGTGTAGACGCGCAGCCCGCCCGAGCTGTGTTCGCCGGCGTACGACTGCGCCGCCTGCGCGAGGCCGTCGAGCCAGGTCAGCGCGTCCTCGATCTCGTCGGACTCGAACCCCACCGCCGAAAGCTTGCGCGTCAGCTGGTCGTGGCTCGGGCAGGCGTCGGGGCGCCAGTAGTTCTCGTAGAGGTAGACGAGGACGTCAAACATCGACCCACTATACCCCAGCGGGGCCGGCCGCAACGGGGTGCGGCCTCGGCGCCAAGGGGGCGGCTGCGGGCGGGCGTGCGCAATGACCGCCGCGGCGGTGGAAAGGCAGGTCAGGCCGCTGCGGCTCGCTGGTACAGGCCGCCGGGCAGGCGGCGCACCCGTCCTTCGAGCTCGAGCTCGAGCAGCCGCGCGGCCAGACGCGACACCGGCCAGCCGGTGCGCGCGCCCAGGGCGTCGAGCGTCGCCGGGTCGTGGCCGAGGGCGGCGAGCACGTCGTCGTCGGGCGTCGTCTCGTCGGGGGCCGGCGCCGAGGCGACCGCGCGGTGCGCCGGGCGCAGCTCGCCGAGCACGTCGTCGGCCGTCTCGATGAGCTTGGCCCCCTGCTTGATCAGCGCGTGGCAGCCGCGCGACTGCGGCGAGTGGATCGAGCCGGGGATCGCGAACACGTCGCGCCCGGCCTCGGCGGCGAGCCGCGCCGTGATCAGCGAGCCCGACTGCACGGCAGCCTCGACGACGAGCGTGCCGCGCGCGAGCCCCGCGATCAGGCGGTTGCGCTGCGGAAAGTTCGCCGCCACCGGCGGCGTGCCGAGCGGCAACTCGCTCACCAGCAGCCCCTCGGCGGCGATGCGGTGCGCGAGCGCGCGGTGGCGCGCGGGGTAGACGCGGTCGATCCCGGTGCCGAGCACCGCCACCGTCGCCCCGCCGGCGGCCAGCGCGCCTTCGTGGGCGGCCGCATCGATGCCGAGCGCGAGGCCGGAGACGACGGTCCAGCCGGCGCGCGCGAAGTGGGCGGCGAAGGCCTGCGCGTTGTCGCGCCCCTGCGGCGTCGGGTGGCGGCTGCCGACGACGGCGATCGCGTCGGTGGCCAGCAGCGCGGCGCGGCCGTGCAGGAACAGCTGCAGCGGCGGGTCGGCGGTCTCGAGCAGCGGCGCGGGGTACAGCGCGTCGCCGAGGGTGACGATGCGGCGCGCGCCGTCGCCGGCCAGCCAGTCGGCGGTGGCCTGCCAGCGGGCGTCGAAGTCGGGCGGCGGCGCGGCCAGCGCCGCCGCCTGCGCCGGGCTCAGCAGCGCGTCGCGCGCCGCCGGCGCGGCGGCGAAGACGGCCTGCGGCGAGCCGAACGCGGCGAGCAGCCGGCGCGCGGTGTCGCGGCCGATGCCCGGGCTCAGCAGCAGCCGCAGCCAGGCGGCGAGTTCGGCGGATTCGTCGGTGTCGGCGGCCATCGTCGGCCGCCGATTGTCACGGCTGGCTGAAGCGGTCGCCCGGGCGCACCGGGTTCTGCACCGCCACGATCAGCGCATACGACACGCGCTCGAAGACGCTGAACACGAACAGCGTGCCGTGGCGCTCGTCGGGCAGCTTGACCAGCGGCCGCCCGGCGACCGTGGCGTCGGGCACGTAGGCGCCGTCGCGCCACAGCGCCAGCACGTGGCCGCGCTCGACGCCGTCGACGCGGCCGCGGTTCAGGGCCACGATCTGGTTCTGGCCGGCCGTGAGGCCGTCGCCGTAGATGGAGACGATGCGCCCGCCGAGCGGCCGCGCCGGTGCGTGCGGCGCGTAGCTGGCGAGTTCGCGCGTGGGCACCGGCGCCAGCCGGTCGCCCACGCCGACTTCCTCGCGCACCCCGGTGATGCGGAACGTCGCCGGGACGATGTCGAAGCCGCCGTCGGGGCGCGGGCGGTTCTCGCCCTGGCGCACGTACTCGGCGCTGCCGACGAAGCGGGCCTCGAAGCCGAGCACTTCGCCGCTGTCCGGGTCGCGCAGCGGCACCGCGGTGCGGAAGATGCGCCAGTCGCGCAGCTCGGCGATGTCGCCGAGCACGTAGGCGTTCTCGCCGCGCGACATCAGCACCCGGCCCTCGGGCGCGGCGACGACGCGCGGCGCGGCGGCCAGCGCGTCGGTGTCGAACACGACCGCCTCGCTGAGGAACGGCGCGATCAGGTGCAGCGGGATCGCGGCGATCGCGCCGTCGGGCAGGAGCTCCTCGCGCACGCGCGGCGACAGCCGCACGGTGGCCGACGGCGCGCCGTCGACGGCCTGCGCCACGCGCAGCCGCGCGACGCCTTCGCTGCGCTCGAGCACCAGCACCTGTCCCGGGTAGATCAGGTGCGGGTTGCGGATCTGCTCCAGGTTCATGCCCCACAGCTCGGGCCAGCGCCACGGGCTGCGCAGGAACAGCGTCGAGATCCCCCACAGCGTGTCGCCGCGCTTGACGGTGTAGGCGTCGGGAGCGTCCGGCGCCAGTTCCGCCAGCGGCACGCCGGCGGCGGCGACCCGCTCGGCGGTCTGCCGCCACTGCGGATCGACGGGCAGATTGACGGCCAGCGACGGCGCGGCGACGACGGCGGCCAGGGTGGCCAGCGCGGCGCGACGTCGCACGGGGGCGCTTGCAGACGGACGTCGAAGCATGAACGGGTTCTCCAGGGGTCCCAACGCCCTCGCCGGTGCGGCGGTGGTCGAACGCGCCCCGGGAGGTTATCGGAGCATGCCGGCCGCGGCGCAGCCCCGATCGGCGAAAATACCCCGTGTTTGCGTCAGATTCTGCCCCAACCGGTTCCGTCCGCCCCGCGCCGCCGGCTGCCCAGCCCCGCCGACCCCGCACCATGGCCCAGCTTCCGATCCTGCGCTACCCCGACCCCAGGCTGCACACCGTCGCCAAGCCGGTGGCCGCGGTCGACGAGCGCGTGCGCCGCCTCGTCGACGACATGCTCGAGACGATGTACGCCGCCGAGGGCGTGGGCCTGGCGGCCACGCAGGTCGACGTGCACGAGCGCGTGATCGTGATGGACACGTCGGAGTCGCGCGACCAGCCGCGCGTGCTGATCAACCCCGAGATCGTCGAGCGCAGCGCCGAGATGGCGGTGGCCGAGGAGGGGTGCCTGTCGGTGCCGACGATCTACGACAAGGTCGAGCGTCACGCGCGCGTCAGGGTGCGCGCGCTCGACCGCGACGGCCGGCCGTACGAGTTCGACGCCGAGGGGCTGACGGCGGTGTGCGTGCAGCACGAGATGGACCACCTGCTCGGCAAGGTCTTCGTCGAGTACCTGAGCCCGCTCAAGCGCGACCGCATCCGCACCAAGCTGCTGAAGCGGGCGCGCGAAGAGCAGCGGGTGTGACCGCGGCCGCGCCCGCACCCGACGCGGCTCGGGGTGCGGCGGCGCCGGGCGCGCTGCGCGTGGGCTTCGCCGGCACGCCCGAATTCGCCCGCGTCGCGCTCGACGCGATCGTCGCCGCCGGCCACCCCGTGCCGCTGGTGCTGACGCAGCCCGACCGGCCGGCCGGCCGCGGCCTGAAGCTGCAGCCCTCGGCGGTCAAGCAGGCAGCGCAGCGCCTGGGCCTGCCGGTGCTGCAGCCGCGCGGCCTGCGCCTGGACGGCCGGTTCGCCGACGACGCGCGCGCCGCGCAGGCGGCGATCGCGGCGGCGCGGCCCGACGTGATCGTCGTCGCCGCCTACGGGCTGATCCTGCCCGCCTGGCTGCTCGCGCTGCCGCGCCTGGGGTGCCTGAACATCCACGCCTCGCTGCTGCCGCGCTGGCGCGGCGCGGCGCCGATCCAGCGCGCGATCGAGGCCGGCGACGCCGCCACCGGCATCACGATCATGCAGATGGACGCCGGGCTCGACACCGGCGACATCCTGGCGGCCGAAGCGGTCGCCATCGCCCCCGACGAAACCGCGCGCACCCTGCACGACCGCCTGGCCGCGCTCGGCGCACGGCTGATCGTGCAGGCGCTGGCGCAGGCCGCGGCCGGCACCCTCGCGCCGCGCCCGCAGCCCGCCGAGGGCGTGACGTACGCGGCCAAGATCGACAAGGCCGAGGCGGCGGTCGACTGGGGCGCCGACGCAGCGGTGATCGAGCGCCGCGCGCGCGCGTTCGACCCCGCGCCGGGGCTGCACTTCGCCTGCGGCGGCGAGACCGTCAAGCTGTGGCGCGCCGCGCCGCGCGCGGACGTGCCGTGCGCCGCCGCGCCGGGCACCGTGCTGGCCGCCGGCGACGGCCGCCTGACGGTGGCGTGCGGCCGCGGCGCGCTCGACCTCGTCGAACTGCAGCGCCCCGGCGGGCGGCGCATCGACGCGGCGACGTTCCTGCGCGCGCGGCCGCTCGCCGTCGGCGCGCGCCTCGACGCGGCAGATTGAAAACCGACCCCGCGGCCGCAACTAGGGCGCTCCGGTCGGCAAGGAGACCCCGATGTTCAACCTGATGAAGACCGCCATCCTGATGGCGGCGATCACCTCGCTGTTCATGGCGCTCGGCCAGATGGTCGGCGGCCAGCAGGGCATGGTGCTGGCGCTGCTCGTGGCGCTGGGCATGAACTTCTTCAGCTACTGGTTCAGCGACAAGCTGGTGCTGAAGATGTACGACGCGCGCGAGGTCGATGCCGCGAGCGCGCCGCAGTTCTACCGCATGGTCGCCGAACTCGCGCAGCGCGCGCAGCTGCCGATGCCCAAGGTCTACCTGATCCAGGAGGACGCGCCGAACGCGTTCGCCACCGGCCGCAACCCCGACCACGCCGCCGTCGCCGCGACGACCGGCCTGCTGCGCATGCTCGACGAGCGCGAGGTGCGCGGCGTGATGGCGCACGAGCTCGCGCACGTCAAGCACCGCGACATCCTGATCAGCACGATCAGCGCGACGATGGCCGGCGCGATCTCGATGCTCGCCAACTTCGCGATGCTGTTCGGCGGGCGTGGCAGCGACGGCCGGCCGGCCAACCCGGTCGCCGGCATCGCGGTGATGATCCTCGCGCCGCTGGCGGCCAGCCTGATCCAGATGGCGATCAGCCGCGCGCGCGAGTTCGAGGCCGACCGCGGCGGCGCCGAGATCAGCGGCGACCCGCAGGCGCTCGCCTCGGCGCTGCGGAAGATCCAGCGCGCGGCGCAGCGCATCCCGATGGAAGCGGCCGAGCGCCACCCCGAGACGGCGCAGATGATGATCATGAACCCGCTGTCCGGGGGCGGCCTGCGCGGGCTGTTCAGCACCCACCCGTCGACCGAGGAGCGGGTGCAGCGCCTGCTGGCGATGGTGCGCTGACCCGGCGCGGGCTCAAGCGCGCGCGCGTCGCGGCCGATAACGCGGCGTGATGTTCACGCCTCCTCGCCGCCCCGCCTTCGCGCTGATCGCCGCCGCCGTGCTGCTCGGCGGCTGCGACGCGCTCGGCGTCGACACGCCGGCCAAGGTGGCCGAGCGGCGCGCCGCCGAGGGACAGGCGATCGGCGCCGCCTGCCGCCATGCGGGGCGGGCGATCGAGGACTGCTACGCCCTCAACCGCAAGGCCGACAAGGCCGCGGTGTTCGCCGGCTGGCGCGAGATGAACGACTACATGCGCGAGAACGCGATCGAGCCGGTCGCGCCGCAGCTGTCGCCGCAGCTCACGGCGCCCGGCAGCGCCGAAGACGAGCCGCCGCGCCCCCCGTCCTGACGCGGCGAGCCGCGCGGCGCGAAGCCGCCGCGCGATGCCGCAGCGCCGCGCCCTGTCACCGGCGCGACAGCCGGCGCCGCGCCGGCGCGGCACGGACAATCCGCCGATGAACACCACGTCCCTGGCGCTCGACCCCCCGGTGTGGCGCCACCCCGAGTTCCGCCGCGGCGCGGCCGACATGTCGGGGATCGCGCTCGGCATCGCCGCCTGGGGCCTCGTCACCGGGGTGGCGATGGTCAAGAGCGGGCTCGGCGTGCCGCTGTCGGTGCTGATGTCGCTCGCCGTCTACGCCGGCAGCGCGCAGCTCGCGGCGCTGCCGCTGATCGCCTCGGGCGCGCCGATCTGGGTCGTGTGGGCGACCGCGTTCTGCGTCAACCTGCGGTTCGTGATCTTCAGCGCCCAGTGGCGCCCGTACTTGGCCCACCTGCCGCTTGCGCAGCGGCTGCGCGTGGGCTACTTCACCGCCGATCTGAACTACGTGCTGTTCATGCGCCGCTTCCCCGAGCCGAAGCCGGCGCCGGCGCAGCTGCCGTACTTCTGGGGCGGCGCGGCGATCAACTGGGCGTCGTGGCAGACCACGTCGCTGGCCGGCATCTTCCTCGCCGACCGCGTGCCCACCGAGTGGGGCATCGGCTTTGCCGGCGTGATCGCGCTGCTCGGGCTCACGTATTCGCTGCTGCACGACCGCGCGAGCTGGATCGCCGCGGCGGTGGCGGCGTGCGCGGCGGTGGCCGCGTACGCGATGCCGCTGCGGCTGAACATCGTCGTCGCCGTCGCCGCGGCGGTGGCGATCGCGCTGCTGCTCGACCATGCCGGCCCGAAGGCGAGGGGGGCGGCGCGATGACGACGTGGCAGGCGGTGCTGACGATCCTCGGCCTGGGCGTGATCACGGTGCTCACGCGCGCGTTCTTCTTCCTCCCCCAGCGCGAACTGCCGCTGCCGGGCTGGCTGCGCGAGGGGCTGCGCTACGCGCCGCTGGCGGCCCTGGCCGCCGTCGTCGCGCCCGAAGTCGTGATGACCGGCGGCGAGCTGATCACGACGTGGCGCGACGCGCGGCTGTTCGCCGTCGCCGCGGCGACGGCCTACTTCTTCTGGCGGCGCGGCATCCTCGGCACGATCGTCACCGGCACCGCGGTGATGCTGGCGCTGCGGTTGGGGCTGGGCTGGTAGCACAATCCGGCGGTTTCGCGTGTCGCGGCCGGGACGCCCGCCGCGGACGACCGTTCCCACCCTGCCCGAATGCCTCCCATGAACGTGATCCGATTCGCCGACCTCGTCGCCCAGGGCCGCGTCGCCGGCCAGCGCGTGTTCATCCGCGCCGACCTCAACGTGCCGCTGGACGACAGCGGCCGCATCACCGAGGACACGCGCATCCGCGCCTCGATCCCGGCGATCCGCATGGCGCTGGACGCCGGCGCGGCGGTGATGGTCACGAGCCACCTCGGCCGGCCGAAGGAAGGCGAGTTCAAGCCCGAGGACTCGCTCGCGCCGGTGGCCCGGCGGCTGGGCGAGCTGCTCGGCCGGGAAGTGCCGCTGGTGGCGAACTGGGTCGACGGCGTCGACGTGAAGCCCGGGCAGGTCGTGCTGCTCGAGAACTGCCGGCTGAACAAGGGCGAGAAGAAGAACGACGAGGCGCTGGCGCGCAAGATGGCCGCGCTGTGCGACATCTTCGTCCACGACGCGTTCGGCACCGCGCACCGCGCCGAGGCGAGCACCTACGGCATCGCGCAGTTCGCCAAGGTGGCCTGCGCCGGGCCGCTGCTGGCCGCCGAGATCGACGCCATCACGAAGGCGCTCGCGCAGCCGAAACGCCCGCTGGTGGCGATCGTCGCCGGCAGCAAGGTCAGCACGAAGCTGACGATCCTGCAGAGCCTGGCGAAGAACGTCGACGGGCTCGTCGTCGGCGGCGGCATCGCCAACACGTTCATGCTCGCCGCGGGCCTGCCGATCGGCAGGAGCCTGGCCGAGCCCGACCTCGTCGGCGAGGCGAAGGCGGTGATCGCGGCGATGGCCGCGCGCGGCGCCGAGGTGCCGATCCCGGTCGACGTCGTCGTCGCGAAGGAGTTCAAGGCCGACGCCCCGGCGACGGTGAAGGCGGCCGCCGACGTCGCCGCCGACGACATGATCCTCGACATCGGCCCGCAGACGGCGGCGATGCTCGCCGACAAGCTCAAGGCCGCCGGCACGATCGTCTGGAACGGGCCGGTGGGCGTGTTCGAGTTCGACGCGTTCGCCAAGGGCACCGAGACGGTCGCCCGCGCGATCGCCGAAAGCCCGGCCTTCAGCATCGCCGGCGGCGGCGACACGCTGGCCGCGATCGCCAAGTACGGCATCGAAAAGGACATCGGCTACATCTCGACCGGCGGCGGCGCGTTCCTCGAGGTGCTCGAGGGCAAGACGCTGCCCGCGTTCGAGATCCTCGCCCGCCGCGCGCAGGGGTGAGGGCCCTCACCGCCCGCGAGGCGCCGCGCGCGGCGCGGTCGATACAGCTTTGACTGCACACGGGGCTACCCGCCGCACCGGCGGCGGCGTACGCTCGCCCTTCGACCGAGAACGACGAGGAGACGACCGATGTCCCAGCCCCTGGCGCCTGCCGAACAGGCGTTGCGCGACGCCGCGCTCGAGTACCACCGCGCGCCGGTGCGCGGCAAGATCACCGTCACGCCGACCAAGCCGCTGTCGAACCAGCGCGACCTGTCGCTCGCCTACTCGCCCGGCGTCGCCTACGCGTGCCTGGCGATCGCCGACGACCCGGCCACGGCCGCCGAATACACCTCGCGCGCCAACCTGGTGGGCGTCGTCACCAACGGCACCGCGGTGCTCGGCCTGGGCGACATCGGGCCGCTGGCGGGCAAGCCGGTGATGGAAGGCAAGGGGTGCCTGTTCAAGAAGTTCGCCGGCATCGACGTGTTCGACATCGAACTGGCCGAGCGCGACCCCGACAAGCTGGTCGACATCATCGCCGCGCTCGAGCCCACGCTCGGCGGCGTCAACCTCGAGGACATCAAGGCGCCGGAGTGCTTCGCGATCGAGCGCAAGCTGCGCGAGCGGATGAAGATCCCGGTGTTCCATGACGACCAGCACGGCACCGCGATCATCTCGGGCGCGGCGCTGCTCAACGGGCTCGAGCTGACGGGCAAGGCGATCGGCGACATCCGCCTCGTGTGCTCGGGCGCCGGCGCGGCGGCGATCGCGTGCCTGGACATCATGGTCGACCTCGGGGTGGCGCGCGAGCACATCGTCGTCGTCGACAGCAAGGGCGTGATCCACGCCGACCGCGACGACGCGCGCGGCGGCCGCCTGGACGAGAGCAAGCAGCGGTACTGCCGCAGGACGGCGGCGCGCACGCTCGCCGACGCGGTGCGCGGCGCCGACGTGTTCCTCGGCTGCTCGACCGCCGGCGTGCTGACGCCCGAGATGGTGGCCACGATGGCCGAGCGGCCGATCATCCTCGCGCTGGCCAACCCCGAGCCGGAGATCCGGCCCGAGCTCGCCCGCCAGGCGCGGCCCGACTGCATCGTCGCCACCGGGCGCAGCGACTACCCGAATCAGGTCAACAACGTCCTGTGCTTCCCGTACATCTTCCGCGGCGCGCTGGACTGCGGCGCGACGAAGATCACCGAGGCGATGAAGCTCGCCTGCGTGCGCGAGATCGCCGCGCTCGCCAAGGCCGAAATCAGCGACGAGGTGGCCGGCGCCTACGCGGGCCAGGAGTTGAAGTTCGGCCCCGACTACCTGATCCCCAAGCCGTTCGACTCGCGGCTGATCCTGCGCATCGCGCCGGCGGTGGCGAAGGCGGCGGCCGAGTCGGGCGTGGCCACGCGGCCGATCGCCGACCTCGACGCCTACCGCCAGTCGCTGACCCGCTTCGTCTACCAGACCGGGATGGTGATGCGCCCGGTATTCGCCGCCGCGAAGGCGCGGCCGGCGCGCGTCGTCTACGCCGACGGCGAGGACGAGCGCGTGCTGCGCGCGCTGCAGGTGGTCAAGGACGAGGCGCTCGCGGTGCCGCACCTGGTGGGCCGCCCGGCGGTGATCGACATGCGCATCGAGCGCGCGGGGCTGCGCCTGAAGCGCGGCGTCGACTTCGAGGTCACCGACCCCGAGAACGACCCGCGCTTTCGCGAGTACTGGGAGTCGTACCACCAGCGCATGGGCCGCGAGGGCGTGACGCCCGAGATGGCGAAGGCGGCGGTGCGGCGCTCGCACACGCTGATCGCGTCGATCATGCTCGCCCGCGGCGAGGTCGACGCGATGCTCACCGGGCTCGTGGGCCGCTTCGACGCCCACCTCGAGCACGTGCGCGACGTCATCGGGCTGAAACCCGGCGCGAAGACATTCGCGACGATGAACGCGCTGATGCTCGAAGGGCGCACGCTGTTCGTCGCCGACACCTTCGTCAACGACGAGCCCGACGCCGAGCAGCTCGCCGAGATCGCGCTGATGGCCGCCGACGAGGTGCGCCGCTTCGGTCTGCCGCCGCAGGTGGCATTCGTCTCGCACTCGATGTTCGGCTCGTCGAAGCGGCCGTCGGCGCGGCGCATGCGCGCCGCGGCCGACCTGTTCAAGCGGCTGGCGCCCGACGTCCCCTGCGAGGGCGAACTGCACGGCGACGCCGCGCTCGACCCCGAGATCCGCCGCCGCTTCCTGCTCGCCGGGACGACGCTCGAAAGCGAGGCCAACCTGCTCGTGCTGCCCAACCTGGACGCCGCCAACATCCTGTTCAACGTGCTGAAGGTCACCGGCGGCCACGGCGTCACGGTCGGCCCGGTGCTGCTCGGCGCGGCCAGGCCGGCGCACATCCTGACCCCGTCGGCGACGATGCGCCGCGTCGTCAACATGACCGCGCTCGTCGTCGCCGACGTCGCGGCGGCGCGCTGAGCACGCGCGCGCCGCCGCCGGCGTGCCGTTCCCTCCGGAGACCCCGATGCCCCGCCAGACCAAGATCGTCGCCACCCTCGGGCCGGCGACGTCGTCACCCGAGATGCTCGAGCGGCTGCTGGCCGCCGGCGTCGACGTCGTGCGCTTCAACTTCTCGCACGGCAGCGCGCAGGACCACGTCGACCGCGCGCAGGCCGTGCGCGACGCGGCGCAGCGCGTGGGCAAGGAAGTCGCGATCATGGCCGACCTGCAGGGGCCGAAGATCCGCGTCGGCCGCTTCGAGGGCGGCAAGACCGTGCTCGAGCCCGGCCAGCCGTTCGTGCTCGACGCCGCGTGGGAGGGCCTGGGCAACGCCGAGCGCGTGGGGCTGGACTACAAGGAGCTGCCGCGCGACGTGCGGCCGGGCGACGTGCTGCGGCTCACCGACGGCCTGCTCGTCGTCGAGGTCGAGGCGATCCGCGGCGAGGCGGTGCACACGGTCGTCAGGGTCGGCGGGGTGCTCGGCGACAACAAGGGCATCAACAAGCAGGGCGGCGGGCTCACCGCGCCGGCGCTGACGGCCAAGGACATCCAGGACATCAAGACCGCGATGTCGTTCCAGGCCGACTACCTGGCGGTCAGCTTCCCGAAGAGCGCCACCGACATGGAGATGGCGCGCCAGCTCGCCAACGTCGCCGGCGAGCCGTGGCGCCACCGCCCGGGCGTGATCGCGAAGATCGAACGCAGCGAGGCGATCCCCCAGCTCGAGGCGATCGTCAAGGCCAGCGACGGCATCATGGTCGCCCGCGGTGACCTCGCCGTCGAGGTCGGCAACGCGGCGGTGCCGGCGCTGCAGAAGCGCATGATCAAGACCGCGCGCGCGCTCGACAAGGTCGTCATCACCGCGACCCAGATGATGGAGAGCATGATCGTCAACCCGGTGCCCACCCGCGCCGAGGTCAGCGACGTGGCCAACGCCGTGCTCGACGGGACGGACGCCGTGATGCTCAGCGCCGAGACCGCGATGGGCAAGTACCCGGTCGAGACGGTGGCCGCGATGGCGTCGATCTGCGAGGCCGCCGAGCGCGCCGAGGACGACCACCTCGACCCGGCGGACTTCGCCGCGCGCCAGTACGGGCGCATCGACCAGGCGATCGCGATGGGGGCGCTGTTCACCGCCTATCACCTCGGCTGCAAGGCGATCCTGGCGCTCACCGAGAGCGGCTCGACGGCGCTGTGGATGAGCCGCTACCGCATCCAGACCCCGATCTACGGCATGACGACGCAGCTCGGCACGCAGCGGCGCATGGCGCTGTACCGCAACGTGCGGCCGATCCTGATGCCGCTGCACGACGAGCGCGACGAGGCGCTGCACGAGGCCGAGGCGGTGCTCGTCGAGCGCGGCGCGCTCAAGCCCGGCGACACCTACGCGATCACGTGCGGCGAGCCGATGGGATATCCCGGCGGCACGAACATGATGAAGGTCTGTCGCGTGCCCTGACGGGCGCGCGGCCTTCAGGCAGCGGCTGCGCAGAGCTCGGTCCCGGACGGCGGCCGGTGAGTCGGGCGCCTTCAAGTCGCGCGGGGACGTGAGTCTTCGGCGCGGCGTGCGCTGTCGCACCGTCGAGATGCAAGACGCGCGCAGGCAGTGCCGGAGCCGCGGCGCGCTGTTGGGACGCTTTCGTTCGAACAGAGCCAGCGTCCGGCCACGGCCCTCTGCCGACATTGACCGTTCGCTTTGAGTGGCCTGCGTAGGTTGGCGCGGCAAAGCGCCGTGCGCGCGGGCGGCGGCGCTTCACCTCGGCGGCCAGCGCTGCGCGCTGGCTTCCCTGCGCTACTCGCGCCCGTGGCCCGGCGCCGAACTCGCTACGTTCGCCTTCGGCTCGCTGCGCTCGAACAACGGCGCCGAGTTCGATCACGAAGCGCGCTCGCGCGCGCGG
>CALIDR010000152.1 GCA_938022295.1 uncultured Burkholderiaceae bacterium | reverse complement strand
GGCGCGGGCCACGTGCCGGCGTCGATCGCCTGCGCCGCGAGATCGGTGTCGAGCGTGTGCACGAGGCCGAAGCCGAGGTCGGTGGCGAGGAACAGCCGCCCCGCCTCGTCGAGCCAGCACGCCGTCGGGCGCGCCGGCAGGCCGGTGTGCGACGCCACGGCGACTGCGCCCCCGGCTGCCGGCGTCAGCCGCCAGACCCAGGGCGCCGCCTCGAGCTCGACGTAGACCCGCTGCGGCCCGTTCTGGAAGTACCAGGCGCCGCCGCCGCCGGCGTCGGCGGCGTAGTTGCGGCCGATGAAGGCAACCAGCCGTTCGTGCCCGATGCGGCTGCCGCGCGAAGCCGGGAACGGCCCCGCCGCCTGCGCCGCCGCGTCGCGCAGCCACCACTGGCCGCGCGCGTCCAGGCCGAGCCAGCCGCGCAGGTGCGGCACGTTGGGCCACTTGCGCAGCGCCGCTTCGACGATCTCGTCCACCGCCGCAGTGTGGCTCAGCCGTGGGCGCGCATCCAGTCCATCACCGCCTGCGGCAGCGTCAGCACGTGGCCGGGCGGGCGCCCGCCGGGAAAGCCGACGTGGCCGCCGTGCGCCGGCTGCCACAGCGTCACGAAGCGGCCGACCTCGTGCGGCCGCGGCAGGCTCGCCGCCGGCACGAAGGGGTCGTTGCGCGCATTGAGCACGAGCGCCGGGATGCGGATGCGGTGCAGGTGCGGCTTGGCCGAGGCGCGCGCCCAGTAGTCGTCGGTGCCGCGAAAGCCGTGCAGCGGGGCGGTGAACACGTCGTCGAACTCGTACAGCGTGCGCGCGGCGGCGAGCCGCTCGCGGTCGAACAGCCCCGGGTGCTGCGCCCACTTGGCGAGCGCCTTCGGCTTCATCGTGCGCAGGAAGTACGGCGTGTAGGCGACGCGGTTGAAGCCGCGGCCGATCGCGTGGCCGCCGGCGGCCAGGTCCACCGGCGAACACACCGCGGCGACCGCGCGTGCCGTCGCCGCGGCCGTCGCGCCGGCTTCCTCGGCCCAGCGCAGCAGCGCGTTGCCGCCGAGCGAGATGCCCACCGCGTGCAGCGGCCGGCCGTGGCGCTCGCGCAGCCGCGCGAGCATCCAGCCGACCTCCTCGAAGTCGCCGGAGTGGTAGGCGCGCGGCGCCAGGTTCAGCTCGCCGGAGCAGCCGCGGAAGTGCGGCACCGCGTACGCCCAGCCGGCGCTGCGCGCCCAGTCGGCGAAGGCGAGCGCGTAGGCGCCGCGCGACGAACCTTCCAGGCCGTGGAACAGCACGAGCAGCGGCGCCGCGGGGTCGCGCGCGTCGAGGAAGTCGACGTCGACGAAGTCGCCGTCGGGCGTCGTCCAGCGCTCGCGCCGGTACGCCGGCGCCGGGCCGGCGTGGCGGCGCGCGAACAGCGCCGGCCAGATCGTCTGCAGGTGGCCGCCGGGAAGCCAGCGCGGGGCGCGGTACTGCATGCGCGCGACGGGCAGCGGGTCAATGGAGGATCGACGGCGCCTCGGCGATCTCGGGCGGCTCGCGCGGCGAGCCCGGGCTCGCGTGGTGGGCGACCATGCGCCAGCCCTGCGCGGTGTGCTGGTAGACGTTGGTCGCGAGCACCCAGGCGGTCTGCGCGGTGCCGTCGTCGCCGACCAGCGTGACCTGCTCGAGCACGCTGTGCACGGCGCAGCCGCTGCCGTGCACGCGGCGCACCTTCTGCGGCTGCACCGGGATCGCGCCGTTGGCGAAGATCGCCTCGAACGTGGTGCGGATCGCCGCCGCGCCGACGACGCGCGGCCCGCCCGGGTGGACGCAGAAGACCTCGTCGTCGTCGGCCCACAGCGCCATCAGGCGCTCGATGTCGGCGCTCTGCAGCGCCTCGTAGAACTGGGCCTCGATGTCGTCGGGCGAGGCCAGCAGCGCGGCCGTCTCGGCCTTCGAGCGCACCATCGTCAGCGGAACACGACCGTCTTGTGGCCGTTGAGCAGCACGCGGTGTTCGACGTGCCAGCGCACCGCGCGCGCGAGCACGACGCACTCGACGTCGCGGCCCACCGCCGTCAGGTCGTCGGCCGACAGCGAGTGGTCCACGCGCGCCACGTCCTGCTCGATGATCGGCCCCTCGTCGAGGTCGGCGGTGACGTAGTGCGCGGTGGCGCCGATCAGCTTGACGCCGCGCGCGTGCGCCTGCGCGTACGGCTTGGCGCCCTTGAAGCTCGGCAGGAAGCTGTGGTGGATGTTGATCGCGCGGCCCTCGAGCTCGGCGCACAGCTCGGCGCTGAGGATCTGCATGTAGCGCGCGAGCACGACGAGGTCGACGCGCTCGCTGGCGACGAGCGCGCGCACCTGCGCCTCCTGCGCCCGCTTGGCGGCGGCGGGGTCGCCGCCGTCGCGCGCGATCGGCAGGTGGTGGAACGGCAGGCCGTAGCCCTCGACGAGGCCGGCGAACGTCGCGTGGTTGCCGACGACGCCGACGACGTCGATCGGCAGCTGGCCGCTCTTCCAGCGGAACAGCAGGTCGTTCAGGCAGTGGCCGTGCTGGCTGACCATCAGCAGCACGCGGCTGCGCTGCGCCACGGCGTGGAAGCGCGCGCGCATCGCGAACTGCTGGCGCACGTGGCCGAACAGGCGCTCGAGGGTCGGCGCGTCGGCCAGCTGCGGCGGCGCCTCGAAGTGCACGCGCATGAAGAACAGGCCGGTGGCGTCGTCGCCCTCGAGGTCGCCGAACTGCTGCGAGTCGAGGATGTTGCACCCGGCCTGGTACAGCAGCCCGGACACCGCGTGCACGACGCCCTTGGTGTCGGGGCACGCCAGGGTGAGGATGAATTCGTGCTCGCGCAACCTCGGGCCCTCGGGGCGGCGGCGGGCCGGCGACGCCGCCGCCGTCGGTCAGTGATGGGCGGCGACCTTCTCGCCGGCCTTGAGCCGGTAGACCGTGCCGCAGTAGGGGCAGCGGCCCTCGCCGGTGGTCGCGACGTCGATGAACACGCGCGGGTGGCCGCTCCACAGCGGCATCCTCGGGTGGGGGCAGTGCGTGACGCCCGGCCCCATCAGCTCCTTGGCGGCGAGTTCGACGACGGCTTTCGGTTCGCTCATGGTCTCGGGATCGGTCCTCGGATCGGTCGGCGGCTCAGACGCGGGTCAGCCACTCGGCGTACTTCGCGTTGCGGCCGTTGACGATGTCGAAGAACGCGGCCTGGATCTTCTCGGTGATCGGGCCGCGCTGGCCGCTGCCGATCGGCACGCGGTCGAGCTCGCGGATCGGCGTCACCTCGGCCGCGGTGCCGGTGAAGAAGGCCTCGTCGCAGATGTAGACCTCGTCGCGGGTGATGCGCTTTTCGACCAGCTTCAGGCCCAGGTCGTGGCAGATCGCGAAGATCGTGTCGCGCGTGATGCCGTTGAGCGCGCCGGCGGAGAGGTCGGGCGTGTAGACGACACCCTTCTTGATCACGAACAGGTTCTCGCCGGCGCCCTCGCTGACGAAGCCCGACGGGTCGAGCAGCAGCGCCTCGTCGTAGCCCTCGTCGGTGGCCTCCATGTTGGCGAGGATCGAGTTCGTGTAGTTGCTCACCGCCTTGGCCTGCGTCATCGTGATGTTGACGTGGTGGCGCGTGTAGCTGCTCGTCTTGACGCGGATGCCGCGCCTGAGCCCCTCCTCGCCGAGGTAGGCGCCCCAGGCCCAGGCGGCGATCATCAGGTGGATGCGGTTGCCCTTGGGGCTGACGCCGAGCTTCTCGGAGCCGATCCAGACGAGCGGGCGGATGTAGCAGCTCTCGAGCTTGTTGACGCGCACGACTTCGCGCTGCGCCTCGATCACCTGCTCGATCGGGTACGGGATCGTCATGCGCAGGATCTTGGCGCTGTTGAACAGGCGCTCGGTGTGCTCGCGCAGGCGGAAGATCGCCGTGCCGTGGACCGTGTGGTAGGCGCGCACGCCCTCGAACGCGCCGCAGCCGTAGTGCAGCGTGTGCGTCAGCACGTGGACCCTGGCGTCGCGCCAGTCGACGAGCTGGCCGTCCATCCAGATCTTGCCGTCGCGGTCTTCCATCGACATGGGGCGTCCTCGCAGCCTCGGGAATCCCGCATTCTAGGCGCCGGGCCGCGGCCGGGCCCGACGCGCCTCAGGGCCCGCGCGACGGCGCCGCCGCGGGCGCGGTGGCGCGCTGGCCGGCGATCCAGGCGTCGACGACGGCGCCGAGCACCGGCAGCGGCAGCGCGCCGTCGTCGAGCAGCACGTTGTGGAAGCGCCGGATGTCGAAGCGCTCGCCGAGCGCGGCGCGGGCGCGCTCGCGCAGCGCGAAGATCTCGAGCATCCCGGTCGTGTAGGCGAGCGCCTGGCCGGGCCACGAGGTGTAGCGGTCGACCTCGGCGGTGCAGTAGGCGCGGTCGACGCCGGTGGTCTGCACGAGGTAGTCGATCGCCTGCGCGCGCGTCCAGCCCAGCGCGTGGATGCCGGTGTCGACGACGAGCCGCGCGGCGCGGAAGATCTGGTCCTGCAGGTGGCCGAATCGGCTGTGCGGGTCGCGGTACAGCCCGAGCTCGGAGCCGAGCGTCTCGGCGTACAGCGCCCAGCCCTCGGTGTAAGCCGTGAAGCCGGCGTCGCGGCGGAACGCGGGCAGCTCGCCCCGCTCGGCGGCGCGCGCGGTCTGCAGGTGGTGGCCCGGCATCGCCTCGTGGGCGACGAGCGTTTCCATCGACCAGGTCGGCCGCCGGCGGTACGCGAGGGCGTTGGCGTTGAACCATCCGGGGCGGCTGCCGTCCAGCCCCGGGCCTTCGTAGTAGTCGGCCGCCTCGCCGCCGCGGTACGCCGGCATCGCGCGCACGCCGTACGGCGCGCGCGGCAGTTCGGCGAACAGGCGCGTCAGCTCGGGGTCGATGCGCTTGGCGATGTCGCGATAGCCGGCGAGCAGCGCCTCGGGGCTCGGGTGGAAGAACTTCGGATCGCCGTTGAGGTGCTCGACCCACTGCGCGAACGTGCCGGCGAAGCCGGCGTCGCGCATCGTGCGCTCGATCTCGCCCTGCAGCCGCGCCACTTCGCGCCGCCCGGTGTCGTGTAGCGTCTGCGCCGCCAGCGGCAGCGTCGTGTGGTGCGCGATCAGCGCGTCGTAGACGCGCGCGCCTTCGGGGTAGCGCCACAGCGCGCCGTCGGCGGGCGCGGCGGCGAGGTACTCGCCGGCGACGAAGTCGCGCAGCCGCTGCGTGGCCGGCCGCACGTCGGCCTCGACGAGCCGGCGCGCGCGGTCGAGCAGCGCCGCGCGCTGCGCCTGCGCGATCTCCGCGCCGAGGCGGCCGAACGGCTCGAGGTACGGGTCGGCCGCCGGCGCGAGCTGGCCGTCGAGCTGCGCGATCACGCGCTCGAGCACCGGCCGCGGCGGCACCCAGCCGAGCGCGATGCCGCGCCGCAGCCATTCCACCTCCTGCTCGACGCGCCGCGGCCAGGCGGCCAGCCGCGCGAGCGCGTGCTCGGCCTGCGCGGGCGTGGCCATCGGCATCGCGCGCAGCAGGTCGGCGAACTCGGTGTGCAGCCCGCCCAGCGCGCCGAGGCCGAGCGTGCGCCAGCCCTCGAAGGCCTGGAACGCGACGTCGTCGGCGCGTTCGTGGACGAAGACGTCGAGCGACACCCGGTCCGCCGGCGGCAGCGCGGTGCGGTCGATCGCCCGCGCCGCGGCGAGCCACGCGCGCTGCCGCGCGTCGCGCGCGTCGCGCTCGGCCGGCGAGGCGTCGGTGAGCCGGTCGTCGAAGCGGTGGTCGCCGCGCCACGTCGCCCATTCGGGCTGGTCGCGCGCCGTCTGCTCCCAGTACTCGGCCAGCAGGGCGTGTAGGCGCTCGCTCGCGCCCGCCGCCAACGCCGGTGGCGCCGCGAAGCCGATCCAGACGAGCACCGCGGTCGCGACGACACGGCGCCATGGCACGGTGCGACGGTCCACGGCGGGCCCTCCCATCGGGCCCACGATAGCCGGTGTCCGCGGCGGCGTAAAGCGCGAGGGACTGGCGGCCCGCGGCGGCCGCGCCGTCACCCCAGCGCCTCGTCGAGCACTTCGACCCAGTGCCGCACCGGCAGCGGCGTGCCGGTCTGCAGGTGCTGGATGCAGCCGATGTTGGCGCTGACGATGACCTGCGGCTCTAGCGGCGCGAGGTTGGCGAGCTTGCGGTCGCGCAGCTGCGTCGCCAGCCCCGGCTGCAGCACGCTGTAGGTGCCGGCCGAGCCGCAGCACAGGTGGCTCTCGTTCGGCGCGACCTCGACCTCGAAGCCGAGCAGCCGCAGGTGCTGCTCGACGCCGCCGCGCAGCCGCTGGCCGTGCTGCAGCGTGCACGGCGGGTGGAACGCGAGCCGCTTGACCGGCGGGCGGGCACGCGGGCGCGGGTCGTCGGCGGCCGCGTCCTCGGCCGCGCGCGCCATGCGCTCGCGCAGCGCCGGCACGAGGTCGGGCAGCAGCTCGCTCAGGTCCTTCGTCAGTTCCGCGATGCGCCGCGCCTTGTCGGCGTACGCCGGGTCGTGGGCGAGCGCGTGGCCGTATTCCTTCACCGTCACGCCGCAGCCCGAGGCGTTCATCACGATCGCCTCGACCTCGCCGCGCTCCACGTGCGGCCACCAGGCGTCGACGTTGCGCCGCATGTCCGCGAGACCCCCCTCGACGTCGCTCAGGTGCGTGCGCAGGGCGCCGCAGCAGCCGGCGCGTTCGGCGACCAGCGTCTGGATGCCTGCCGCGTCGAGCACGCGCGCGGTGGCGGCGTTGACGTTGGGCATCATCGCCGGCTGCACGCAGCCGGCCAGCAGCAGCACCTTGCGCGGGTGCGTGGCCGTCGGCCAGCGGTGCGCGCGGGCCTCGGCCGGCGGGGGCACCTTGTGCTTCAGCACGCCCGGCAGCAGCGGGCGGGCGAGCTGGCCGAGCTTGAGCGCCGGTGCGAACAGCGGCGACGTCAGCCCCTCCTTCAGCAGCCAGCGCACCGCGCGCTCGGCCGCCGGGCGCTCGACGCGCCGCTCGACGATCTGGCGCCCGATGTCGACCAGGTGGCCGTACTGCACGCCGCTCGGGCAGGTCGTCTCGCAGTTGCGGCAGGTCAGGCACCGGTCCAGGTGCTGCTGCGTCTTGCGCGTGACGGGTGCCCCCTCGAGCACCTGCTTCATCAGGTAGATGCGCCCGCGCGGGCCGTCCAGCTCGTCGCCGAGCAGCTGGTACGTCGGGCAGGTGGCGGTGCAGAAGCCGCAGTGCACGCACTTGCGCAGGATCGCCTCGGCCTCCTGGCCTTCGCGGGTGTGCTTGAACTCGTCGGCGAGCGCGGTCTGCATGGCGGGAGGGCGGTCAGGCGAGAAGGCGGAAGACGAGCGGCATCAGCAGCGCGGCGAGGACGACCTGCAGCCCCAGCGCGAGGCCGGCGTAGGCGCCGGCGTCGGGGTGGACGAGCAGCGCGCGCGCGGCGCCGATGCCGTGCGACGCGGTGCCCAGCGCGAAGCCGCGCACTTCGGGCGAGGCGATGCGCAGCGCGTCGAACAGGTACTTGGCGCTCACCGCGCCGACCATGCCGGTCAGCACCGCGAACGCCGCCGCCAGCGCCGGGATGCCGCCGAGCTGCTCGGCGATGCCCATCGCCACCGGCGCGGTGACCGACTTCGGCGCGAGCGACATCGCCACCTGCTGCGGCAGGCCGAGCGCCCACGCGAGCCCGACCGCGCTCGCCGCCGCGGCCGCGCCGCCGGCCAGCGCGGCGCCGACGATCGGCCCGGCGCGGCGGCGCAGCTCGGCGCGGCGCTGCCACAGCGGCCACGCGAGCGCGACCACCGCCGGCCCGAGCAGGAAGTGGATGAACTGCGCGCCCGAGAAGTACGCCGGGTACGGCGTGCCGGTGGCCACCAGCAGCAGCGCGAGCACGACGACGGTGGCGAGCACCGGGTTGGCCCACGGCGGCTGGCCCAGGCGCTGCGCGGCCATCTGCGCCGCGACGTAGACCGACACCGTGGCGGTCAGCCCAAACAGCGGCGTGGCCGCCAGGTACACCCACAGCTCGACGAAGTTCGGCATCACGCGCCCCGTGCGCCGGCGCCGCGCGCGAGCAGCGCGCGCAGCACGAGCGCCGTCGTCGCCAGCCCGATCCACGTCGACACCACGATCGCGACCGCCATCCGCGCGCCGTACTGGCCGATCAGGCCGAGGTGCGTGACGACGCCCACCCCCACCGGCACGAACAGCAGCGACAGATGGGCGAGCAGCACGTCGGCCGCCGCGGCCACCGGACGCTGCAGCGCCGGCACGTTCAGCAGCGCGGCGAGCAGCAGCAGGCCGATGACCGGCCCCGGCAGCGGCGCCTGCGCGAGCCGCGCCAGCGCCTCGCCGGCCGACTGGCACAGCAGCAGCACCGCGAAGCCCTTCAGCGCGTCCATCGGCAGGCGCAGGTCAGAGATCGGGGTACAGCCGCCCGCGGTTGAAGAGCCGCTCGGGGTCGAACGCGGCCTTCAGCTCGCGGTGGATGCGCGCCAGCGGCGGCGCCAGCGGCGCGAACACGCCGCCCATGCGGTCGCCGCCGCGGAACATCGTCGCGTGGCCGCCGACGGCGGCGGCGGCGTCGCGCACCGTCGTCGCCGGCGCGTCGGACACCAGCCAGCGCTGGCCGCCGCCCCACTCGAGCAGCGTGTCCCCCGCCAGGGCCAGCGGCGGCGTCGGCGGCGGCACGGCCAGCCGCCACAGCGTCGCCCCGCCCGCCACCGCCGCCGCGGCGGCGACGAAGTATTCGTCGCGCTGGTCGCGCAGCCCCTCCCAGAACGCGGCCGCCAGTGCCGGGTCGACCGCCTCGCCGCCGAGGCGTTCGACCGCCGAGGCGACCGCCGCCGCGGCGCCGGCCAGCCGCACCGCGAGCGTGCCCTGCCACCAGGCGCTCGCGTTCAGCGGCAGCGGCTGGCCGCCCCATTCGTTCAGGCGCCGGATCGACTGCGCCTGGTCGAGCTCGAAACGCAGCGTGGCCGTGGCGGGCGGGCGCGGCAGCACCTTCAGCGAGACCTCGCAGATCACGCCGAGCACGCCCATCGAGCCGGCGAGCAGGCGCGAGACGTCGTAGCCGGCGACGTTCTTCATCACCTGGCCGCCGAACGTCAGCACCTCGCCGCGGCCGTCGAGCATCGTCGCGCCGAGCACGTAGTCGCGCACGCCGCCGGCGGCCAGGCGCGCCGGGCCAGCGAGGCCCGCGGCGACCATGCCGCCGACCGTGCCGTGTTCGCCGAAGCGCGGCGGCTCGAACGGCAGGCACTGGCCCTGGTCGGCGAGCGTCGCCTCGAGCTCGGCCAGCGGCGTGCCGGCGCGCGCCGTGACGACGAGCTCGCTCGGCTCGTAGCTCGCGATGCCCGAAAGCGCCCGCACGTCGAGCACGTCGCCCGCCGGGGGGCCGCCGTAGAACGCCTTCGTGCCGCCGCCGCGGATCTCCAGCGGCGCGCGCGCCGCGCGCGCGGCCCGGATGCGGTCGATCAGC
>CALIDR010000151.1 GCA_938022295.1 uncultured Burkholderiaceae bacterium | reverse complement strand
GGCTCGCTGCGCTCGGGCAACGGCGCCGAGTTCGATCACGAAGCGCGCTCGCGCGCGCGGCCACGGGCGCTGCGTTGCTCGGCGCCTCCGAGGCGCGCCGCCGCCCGCGCGCACGGCGCTTTGCGACATCGGCGAGCACTGCAAAGGCGAGCAGGGCCACGCCTGTGCACGCCACCGTCGGTTGCTCTCGCGCCAGGCGGCACCCGGTGCGGGCGAACTGTGTGGCGGCGAGCAGCGCAGCGCAGTCGGCCCGCAGGGCCGACCGCCACAGCGTGAGCCCGCCGCGGGTGCCGCCTGGCGCGATGTCGCGGCCGATGCAGTCGTCGAGGGACCCGACCTTCGCGAACGCACCCAAGGGGCCGTGACCAGAGACACTGCTTCGATGCGGTCGAACGCGAATCCCCGTGCAGCCGCCCGTCGCAAGGCAGGTGCAAGGTCGTGGTCGGGATTCCGCTCGACGAAAGCGTCGACGACGCCGGGGCCGACGATGCGGCGCTGCAACAGGGTTCGCATGCGTACCCGCCTACTAACCCGACGCGGCTACAGCTTGAGTTCCAGCCGCAATTGCCAGCCGACGGCCGAAGGCTCGAGCGTGGTCGCCTTCGTGCGCCACGGGCCGGTGTCGACCTCGCGCACCGATGTGCCGTCGCGCGGCGCGACGTTGTTGGCCGACAGCCGCCACTGCAGCGACGGGTTCACGCGCCACAGCGCGTAGGCGTCGAACACCCGCTTGGCCGACACCTCGACGCGCTCGGCTGCCGACAACGCGGTGCGGTAGCCCGGGGTCCAGTTCACGTTGCCGCCGACGGTCAGCGGCCAGCCGCGCAGCCGCCAGTCGGCGCCGAGGTTCGCGGTGGCGTCGGGCTGCTTGTCGAGCCGGTTGTCAGGCCCGGGCACGCCGCCCACCGCCGAGCGGAAGGCGCTCGCGTTGGCGCGCAGGTCCACCGGCGGCGCTTCCGGCCAGACGTCGCTCAGGCGGAACTTCGCTTCGAGTTCGACGCCGCGCGTCGTCGCGTCGCCGACGTTGCGCGGCCGGCTGACCCAGCGCGGCACGTCGGACCAGCCGACGGTCTCGAGCGTCGTCTCGCTGCGGATCAGGTCGCGGATGTGGCGCACGAACACGTTGGCGCTCAGCACGCCGCCGCCGTCGAGGTAGCGCTCGAACGCCAGGTCCAGGCCGGTCGCGAGCTCGGGGCGCAGCGCGGGGTTGCCGGCGCGATCCGGGCTCGTCGGCTCGTTCGGGCCCGGCACCGGGAAGCGCGGACTCAGCGTGGGGCGTGCGATCAGGTTCTGCAGCGTCGGGCTGCGGTAGCTGCGCGTCAGCGCCAGGCGCCACTGGTCGCGTCGCGCCGCATCGGGCTTCCACACCGCGTGCAGCAGCGGCGACCAGACGCGGCTCGTGTGGCGTGCCTCGGCGTCAGTGTCGGCGTCCCGTCCGCCGACGGTCTCGATGCCTTCCCAGCGCAGCCCGGCGCTGAAGGCCCACTGCGACCCGGCCGTCCACTCGTCCTGCAGGTACAGCGCGGCGCGCGTCGAGCGCGCCTGCACCGTCTCGCCGAACTCGGGCAGCAGGTCGATGCCGTCCTGCAGCGTCGTGCGGTCCTCGGCGCGGCGCAGCGCCTCGAACTCGAGCCCGGCCGCGACGCCGTGCGCGTCGCCGACCGGTCGCGTGCCCTTGCCGCTCAGGCTCGCGCGCCGCTCGCGCACCGACGAGCGGTCGTCGACGGCGCGCAGCGGCGCACCGGCGGCGTCGAATTCGTCGCGACGCGACGCGTTGCGCGAGCGCCAGTGCGACGCATTGGCGGTCGTCTCGAGCCGGGTGCCGTCGGCGAGCAGCGTGCGCCACTGGCCGTTGAGCCGCTCGAGCGCGAAGCGGCCGTCGCCCTCGGTCGCGCTGGCAGCGTACGGCGGGTCGGTGCCGACCGTCTGCGCGAGCGTGGTGTGTCGCTGCGACGTGCTCGCGGAGCGGATCGCGAACGGCTGCAAGGTCAGCGATTCGCCGTCGCCCAGGCGCCACTGCAGCCGGGCGCCGGCGCGCAGTCCCTGGTTCGCGTTCTCGCCGCTGGACGCTTCCTGCTGCACGCGCAGCGGCTCGCCGCCGGACAGCGGCGTGTCGACGGTGGTCGTCAGGCTCTGCGATTCGCGGTCGGTGCGGAAGACCGATGCGAACACGTTGTAGGCGAGGTCGCCGGCGCGGTCGTCGAACGACCAGTTCAGGCTCGGCTGCAGGCGGCCGTTCTCGGCGCCGCCGGCCAGGCGTAGCTCGTGCTGGCGCTGGCGCAGGCCTTCGCGCAGCACGATGTTGATCGTGCCGCCGATCGCCCGCGCACCGGTCTCGGCGGTGGGCGCGCGGATCACCTCGATGCGCTCGATCTGGTCCGGGCTCAGCGCGTCGAGCGAGAAGCCGCGCGGCAGCCGCTGCCCGTCGAGCAGGATCTGCGTGTAGCCGCCGCCCAGGCCGCGCATGCGCGGCGCGCCGCCGCGCCCCGGCGGGCCCTGGATCGTGACCCCGGGCAGGCGCTTGAGCACCTCGCCGACGGTACCGTCGCCGAAGCGCTCGATCTCGTCGCGGCCGATCACGATCTTCGACGCCGTCGACTCGCGCCGCTCGTCGGCGTCGCTCGGCCGCCCGCCGGTGATCTCCACGCGCTGCGGGGCGGGCGCGGCTTCGGCCGGCGCCTGCGGCACCTGGCCGTGCGCGGGGCCGAAGGCCACGGCGGCGAGCAGGATCCACCCGCGCATGGCGTCAGAACAGCAGCGCAACGACGAAGATGCCGACCATCACGAACGCGATCACGACCTTGGCCACCAGTCCGACCATCAGGCCGACCCAGGTCGCCACGCCGACGCGCGCGGCCTGCCGGTGGTCCCGCAGCGTGAGGTATTCGCCGACCGCCGCCCCGACGAGCGGCATGAACAGCACGCCGACGAGCCCCATGAACAGCCCGACGACGGTGCCCGCCGCCGCGCCGGCGACCGCCAGCCGGCTCGCCCCGGCGCGCTGCGCGCCGAGCAGCCCGGCGACGTAGTCGAGCACCCACGAGATCGCCGCCAGCACGCCGACGACGGCCACGGTCCCCCAGCCGACGTGGACGAAGTCGTCGATCCAGGCGCCGAGCAGGATGCCGGCGAACACCAGCGCCGTGCCCGGCAGCGCCGGCAGCACCGTGCCCGCCACGCCGACCGCGATCAGCGCCACGCACAGCAGCCACCACAGGGTGTCGATCAATGCCGCCTCGCCGCGCACGCGCCGTCCATGCGCCCGATCATGCACAACATCGCCCGTGCGGTGCCCGGGCCGGGGAACTTCGTCGCGGCGGGCGGCTCCCAACCGCGCGGGGTGGAGCGGGCCCGGTACCATCGCGCGATTCGAAATCCGAACACGCTTCGAGGATCCATCGATGAAGACCTGGTTGATCGGTGTCGTCGTGGCCGGCATGGCCGCTTCCTTCGTTCCGTTCGACGCCGAGGCGCGGCGGTTCGGCGGCGGCAAGTCCACCGGCATGCAGCGCGAGATGCCGGCGCGCCCGGCGCCCACCGCGCCAGCGCAGCAGCCCGCGAGCCCGGCGCAGGCCGCGCCAGCCACGGCCCCGGCCGCCGCCGGTGCGGCCGCGGCCGCACGCCCGGCCTGGCTGGCACCAGTGGCCGGCCTGGCGGCCGGCCTCGGCCTCGTCGCGCTGGCGAGCTACCTCGGTTTCGGCGAGGGGCTGGCCAACTTCATGCTGATCGCGCTGCTCGTGCTGGCCGGCGTGTTCGTCGTGCGCTGGCTGATGCGCAGCGCAGCGGGTGGCGCCGCAGCGCGCCCGGCGCCGGCAATGGCCGGCGGCAGCGGCGCCGCGCGCGCCTGGACGCCCGAGCCGGCCACGCCGCCGCAGGCGCCGCTGGCCGGCGGGTTCGGCGGTGCGGCCGCGGCCCCGCTCACGCCCGCGACGAACGTGCCGGCCGACTTCGACCGCGAGGGCTTCGAGCGCATCGCGAAGATGATCTTCATCCGCATGCAGGCTGCCCACGACGCCGGCGACCTGAACGACCTGCGCCAGTTCACGACACCCGAGATGTTCGCCGCGGTGCGGCTCGATCTGCAGGAACGCGGCGCCGCGCCGAACCACACCGACGTCGTGCAGGTCGACGCCGAGGTGCTCGACGTCGCGCAGGAGGCCGACCGCCAGGTCGTCAGCGTGCGCTTCCACGGCCTGATCCGCGAGGAGCAGGGCGGGCCGGCGCACGACTTCGACGAGATCTGGCACCTCGTCAAGGCCGACGACCGCCCGGCGTGGGCGATCGCCGGCATCCAGCAGCGGCACTGAGCCGCACGCACCGCCGCCAGGCGGCGCGTGCCCCGCAACTGCGGCGAGCCGACCGTGATTCCGCTGTGGCGCACGGTCGCCCTGCCGGCCGAGGTGGCGGGGCGACTGTGGTTCGCCTCGATGCCGGGCCGCTTCGAGCCCTGGCCCCGATTCCTCGACGAAGCGCGCCGCACGGGCCTGTCGCTCGTCGTGTGCCTCGCGCCGCTGGACGAGGTGGCGTCGCTGGCGCCGGCGTATCGGCAGGCGATCGACCGCGGTGACCTGCCGTTCCGCTGGCGGCACGCGCCGATGCAGAACTTCGGCCTGCCGACGAGCCGCGCGGCCTGGCGCGCCGAGATCGAGCACGCCGCCGCATCGCTGCGTGCCGGCGACGGCGTGCTGATCCACTGCGCGGCCGGTGTCGGCCGCACCGGCAGCGCCGGCGCGTGCGTGCTCAAGGGGCTCGGCATGCCGCTTGCCGCCGCGCTGCAGGCCGTGCGCGACGCCGGTGCCAACCCGCAGACGGCGTTGCAGAGCGGGCTGGTCGCCGAGTTCTGACGTTCGCGCCGCATCCCGCGGGCGCAAAGAAAAACCGCGGCCGAAGCCGCGGTTCGTGTGGCTGGCGGGCGGGCCCGCCGCGTGCCGTTTACAGCGGGCGGATGTTCGCCGCCTGCAGGCCCTTCTGGCCCTGCTTGACTTCGAACTCGACGCGCTGGTTTTCCTGCAGGCTCTTGAAGCCGTCGGCGCGGATCTCGCTGAAGTGCGCGAACAGGTCCTTGCCGCCCGACTCCGGGGTGATGAAGCCGTAGCCCTTGCCGTCGTCGAACCACTTGACGGTGCCGGTTTGCGTGGTGCTCATGAGAGTGTCCTCGAGTGAATGGATGAAAAGGTCGAACCCCCTCGCGACCGAAGGCCGCGAAGGACAGAAACACTCAAGAAACGTCGAGCGGGGAATTCAAACCGGGCCGCCCGCTGCGGCGAGCCGCAGGGGGGGGTGAAGCTGAACAGACCTTGTGAGAACGGTCTTGTGTATGTCTGTGCCCAGAGTATACCTCTATCGGCCCCCGGCCGCCCGACGCGCACGCGAGGCCCGCGCACGCACCTTGAAGCGGCGCACCACGTCGCGCCGTTCGAGCGCCGACAACGTGTCGCTCCGCAGTTCGCGCTGCAGCTTGTGGTGGTTCGCGATGCGCCGTGCATCCACCGCCTCGCGTACCGCGCAGCCGGGCTCGCCGTCGTGGTGGCAGTCGCGGAAGCGGCAGCGCTCGGCGAGCGTCGCGATGTCGTCGAAGCTGGCGCGCAGCGCCTGCTCGTCGCCGTCCAGGCGCAGCGTGCGCAGCCCCGGCGTGTCGATCAGGCAAGCGCCGTGCGGCGTCGGGTGCAGCGTGCGCGCGGTCGTCGTGTGGCGGCCCCGTTCGTCGCCGGCGCGCACGCTGCCGGTGGCCTGCGCCCGTGAAGGATCGGCGCCGAGGCCCGCCAGCGCATTCGTCAGCGTGCTCTTGCCGACGCCGCTCGAGCCGAGCAGCACCAGCGTGCGGCCGCGCGCGAGCCAGGGCCGCAGTGCGGCGGCGCTGGCGGGGTCGCGGGCGTCGACGGCCACCACGTCCTCGCCGGGGCGCAGCCGCGCGCGCACCTGTGCAAGCCGCGAGGGCACGTCGGCCGCGAGGTCGGCTTTCGTCAGC